>NZ_JAIUZO010000001.1 GCF_020171365.1 Qipengyuania gaetbuli
CCCGACATCTCGATCCTGAAGGAGGTGGTGTCGGTCAACAACGAGGACGAGAGCCTCGACGAGGACGGCATCATCGACACGGCAGGCGATACGATCACCTACCGCATCACGGTTGCCAACGAAGGCAATGTGACGCTGAGCGATGTCGACGTGACCGACCTGTTCGAAGGCGCCGGCTACGACACCAGCGGCCTGGTCTATGTCGAGAGCGGCGACGAGAACGGCCTGCTCGACGTAGGCGAGACCTGGACCTGGGTGTTCACCGTCGAGGTGACCCAGCTGATGATCGACACCAACTGCTATGAAGGCGGTGACGAGAAGATCACCAACTCGGCCAGCGTCACGGCGCTGTTCGGCGAGCAGCAGGTCAGCGACGGCCCCTCCACCGTCAACACCCCGATCGACTGCAACCCCGCAATCGACGTCGAGAAGCTTGTTTCGATCAGCGGCAACACCTTCGATCCTGTACTCGACGATCACGACAGTCCGACAGGACCGCAGGCGACGACGGCCAATACGCCGATCTACTTCCTCGTATCGGTAGCCAATATCGGCAACGTCACGCTGACTGCACTCGACTTCAGCGATATCCTCTCGTCACCGGCAGGTTCCGTCTTCGCCGGAGAGCTCAACTACGCCGATCCCTCGATCGATGTGTGGGTCGATCTCAACGACAACGGATCGCGGGATGCCAATGAGGATTGGGACCTCAACGATGTCAATGCCGACGGCGTACTGGACACTGTCGAGCTCGCTCCGGGCGAGACGCTCAATGTCTACTACACCATGCCGTTCGAAGCCGGGCAGCACATCAACACGGTCACGGTTTCGACCGCGCAAGGTGTGTCCGACAGCGATGCAGCGCATTACTTCGGGCTCAACGATCCCGGATCGGGCGTCCGCACCCCAGGCTTCTGGCAGGGTCCGAACAATGGCCTTACCTTCTGGGACGGCATTGCCGACAACCAGGCACATGACGGTGAAGGATTCCCCGATGGCGATCCGTCCACACCCGGCAATCAGGACTTGCTCTACGCTGTCGACAGCAACGGCGACGGCGTAATTAACGGGGCTGACAAGCAGGGGCTGCTCGTCGGCGACTACAACGGGGATGGCCTGGGTACGGGTGAAGACGTGTTCTTCATCTCGCTGAAGGATGCTCAGGACCTGGTCGATGCATCGACTAAGAGCGGCAACGACGTAATCTCCAAGCTTGGCCGAGACGTCGTGGCAACCTGGCTGAACTTCCTTGCCGGGAACAGCCTGGGCGATGGTTCGGAAGGCACGGCAAAGCATTACCTCGATGATGCCATCGACTGGATGCAGAGCTTTGCCGACGGTAGCCCGAAGAGCCTCGAACTCGGTGAAACCTTCGACGATTACGTGGCCGGTTCGCGCATCAAGACGAGCGAGAACAGCTGGAAGTCCCCGCAAGGTGACAGCGATCATTCTGGCGCGGACATCCACAACGCACTCGCGGAATACAACGAGGGCGGCACGGTCAACGGCGTGTTTATCGCCGGCGACGGGGACAGCGCGGCATTCCAGGCAGCACTGTCCGACGCAGTGAACAGTGGGCTCTTCATGGTGGCACCGATCGGAGACGACCCGCTCGTGGTGGGAGATGGCATGACCATCGCCATCGCCTGAGGAGGAACTGTCCGGGACCGGCATCGCTGCCATCGCGGCAGCGGTGCCGGACCTTTCATTGGGGGGAGGATTGGACTTGGCAGACCTGGAACATGAATCGGATGGGCCGAAGCCGCGCATAGCGCCGTGGTTATCGGGTCCGCTGAAGAAGAACCGCCCGCTTTACATGCGGGTCCTCGTCGCGGCCTTCCTGATCAATTGCTTCGCCCTCGTCACCGCCCTGTTCACGATGACGGTCTACGATCGCATCGTCCCGAACAATGCGACCGAAAGCCTGATCGGCCTCGCCATCGGGCTCGGCATTGTACTGATCTTCGATTTTGTCCTGAAGCTCTTGCGGTCCTATTTCGTCGACATCGCCGGTGCGCGCGTAGACCGCGATATCGGGCGGGCCATTTTCGAACGCATCCTGGCCCTGCGCCTGGATCTCAGCCGGCACACAACTGGCGGGCTAGCAGGCCTCGTTCGCGAAATCGAAACGCTGCGGGACTTCTTCGCTTCCGCCACGATTACCGCGATGGTCGATGTGCCCTTCACCATCATTACGCTGCTGGTAATCGCCATGATCGGTGGTTGGCTGGTCATGGTGCCCTTGGTGATGATCCCAGTGGTTATCCTCGCAGCCCTCGCCACGCAGCCGGCCATGCGGCGGCTTTCGTCGCAGGCGCTGGACGAAGCGTTGGGGAAACAGGCCGTGCTGGTCGAGACCATCGGGAGCCTGGAAACGGTCAAGTCGTCGAACGCCGGCGACATGCTCAGCAAGCGCTGGGACGAGGCGATGAAAGGGCATGCAGGCGTATCGCTCCGCCAGCGCCTGACTGCCAATCTCGCCACTACGGTTGCAGGCAGCGCACAGACCATGGCCTATACCGGCATGGTGATCTTCGGCGTATTCGCGATTGCCGACCAGTCACTGACGATGGGCGGCCTGATCGCCTGTTCGATCCTTGCAGGACGCGCTGTCGCACCTCTCGGGGCGATTTCGGTCCTGTTGACGCGGATCCATGCCGCGCGCACCGCCTATCGCCGGATCGACGCAATGATGGAAATGCCCGCCGAAGGGCCCGAAGGCCTCGGTCTTGCTCCTGCAAAACTGGAAGGCGGGATAGAATTCCGCGACGTCGATTTCCGGTATCCGGGCGCAGCCGAAATGGCCCTGACAGGAGTCAACTTCAATATCCGGCCGGGCGAGCACGTGGCCCTGATCGGCCCGATCGGATCGGGCAAATCGACCGTCGCGCGGCTGTTGATCGGGCTTTACCCGCCCACAAGCGGCCTGGTCATGATCGACGGCACCGATATCCGGCAGCTAACGCCCAAATCGCTGCGTGCGAAAGTAGGCGCGCTGCTGCAGGACAATGCCCTGCTTACCGGCACAATCCGCGAGAACATCATGCTCGGCCGTCCTGATGCCGATGACGAGGAAATGATCAGGGCTGCCAAGCTCAGCCATGCCCACGACTTCATCTCGCGCATGCCGAATGGATACGACCTGAGGCTGGCAGACCGCGGTTCGGGGCTTTCCGGCGGGCAGCGGCAGGCCATCGCCATGGCGCGGGCACTCGTAGGGCAGCCGCCCATCCTCGTGTTCGACGAGCCGACATCGGCAGTCGATACCGAGACAGAGGCGCTGCTGATGAACAATCTGCGCCACGAGTTCCAAGGGCGGACGCTGATCCTGATTACCCACCGCCCTTCCCTGCTCGGCCTGGTTGACCGGGTCATCCTCATGTCGCGCGGGAGGGTGGCGATGGACGGCACCCCTGAAGACATCACGCGCAAGGTTACAAGGATAGCGGCACGATGAACGCCTTTTCCAAGATAACGAGCAGCCTCCTTGGCGAGGAAGAGGAATTCGAAGAGCAGGAGCTCAAGGCGAAGAAATCGTCGAACCTGATCCTGTGGTCGATCGCCGCATTCACGTTGATCGCGGTCGTCTGGGCAGCCTTCGCAACCGTCGAAAGGACAGTACGGGCGTCAGGCCGCGTCGTCCCGAGTTCCAAGCTACAGGTCGCCTCGAACCTCGAAGGCGGCGTGGTGGAAGAGATCCTGGTGACCGCAGGACAGGACGTCAGGCGTGGCCAGGTCCTCGTCCGCCTGAACCCTGCAATTACCGGCTCTGCGCTTGGCAGTTCGGAAGCCAGTGTCGACGCCTTGGAGGCGCGTATTGCGAGGCTTCGTGCCGAAGTTAGTGGCGGTGCGCCGGCATATGGCAACTTGCCCGACAGCCAGGTTACTATCGAGCGCTCGCTTCATTCTGCCCGGTCGGCGGAACTGAGCAGCCTCCGGTCGGCGGGACAGGCACGTGTCGTCCAGGCGCAGCGTTCGGTTGCGGAAGCGCAATCGATCCTCGCTGCACGCGAATCCAATCTCGTCACGGCAAACCGGGAGCTGGAAATGCTGCGGCCTTTGGCGGCTCAAAAGATCGTGCCGGAGATTGAGCTCATTCAGGCCGAGAACGCCGCCCAGATCGCCGCCAGTGAAGTCGCTGCGGCAAGGGCCTCCCTCGCCCGGTCGCAATCGAGCATCGCCGAGGCACAGGCGGCGCTGGCTCAACAGATTAGCGACTGGCGCAGCCGGGCGGGCATGGAACTCTCGCAGGCGCAGGCCGACTTGTCGGTTCAAAAGATGACTCTCCCCGGCCTCGAGGACAGGGTCGACCGTACGGTGATCCGCGCTCCCATGACCGGGCGGGTGAACCGCGTCTTTGTCACCACTGTCGGGGGAAGCGTCGGTTCGGGCGAGCCGATCGTCGAGATCGTGCCGACCGACGACGCTCTCTATATCGAGGCGATGGTGCGCCCGCAGGACATTGCCAACGTAGGTCTCGGCCAAAGAGCGTTCGTCGAAATCACCGCCTACAATCCGGCGATCTTCGGCAAGATGGCCGGAACCGTAACGTCGATTTCGCCCGATGCCGTCGTGAACGAGGAGACGGGAGAAAGCTTCTATACCGTCGAGGTCAGGACCACCGAGGTGCTGAAAGACCAAGACGGCGACCCGCTCGACATCGGACCCGGCATGGTGGCCAATGTCAGCCTGCTGGGCGAGGAGCGTTCGATCCTGTCGTACCTCTT
Organism: Qipengyuania gaetbuli; assembly: GCF_020171365.1. Taxonomy (NCBI): domain Bacteria; kingdom Pseudomonadati; phylum Pseudomonadota; class Alphaproteobacteria; order Sphingomonadales; family Erythrobacteraceae; genus Qipengyuania; species Qipengyuania gaetbuli. The sequence continues at coordinate 4,728 of NZ_JAIUZO010000001.1, forward strand.
CACGCCGATCACCTGGCTGAAGGAGAACGCCTTCAGGGAATAGGGGCGCGAATGGTCCCTGAACTGCTCGCGCGCATCGTCACCCATACTGTATTCCACGGCAGAGCTACTTTGCGCGTGGGTCGCGCAAAATTGTGCGAAACTCAGGCGGTTATGCGATAGGTCGCCAAGGCTTCGTAATCTGCCCGGCAAGCTTCGGCCACTGCTTCGAATTCCGGCGCGAGATCGGGGAGGCCACCCGGGGGGGAGCCAAACCCGGTCGAGGCATTTACCTTGTCATACCAGTGAGTGCCCCAGATCCCGTCTTCGGGATGCGGTCCTTTTGTCCAGGACAACATCGCCGGATCCCATTCGATGCCGAGCTTATCGCACAGCTTTGAAAGGAGGCCTGCGGGGTTGTCGAGGATGTCACTAGTGTCGACCACCGGCGGTGCGTAGCCCAGCCTGTCGGCCTCCATCTCGAAGTAGGATCGCTGCCTCGTGACCCCGAGATGTTCGGGCCGGATGGCAGTCCGCTTGTTGGCATAGCTTGCCGCGACGCGGCGAGGATCCCGGATGAGGAAGGCGTGCCTGGTCTCGGGGAAGTCCCGGATGTCGACCGGGCCTTCCATGTGATGAGGCATGTGCTTCTGGTACCAGATCGGACTGCCGTCCGGACTTTCGCCCCGCATCGCCTCGGCGACGGACTGCCAGTCGCAGTCCATATCGGCAATCACCGCATCGGCCATGGGTTGGGGATCGCCGGTCTTCTTCAGATAGGCGCCGTAGAAAGGCTCGTCGCTCACGAAGGTGTCCGGTCGAGCCCCGAAGCTGCGCATCATCGCCGTCGAAATGTTGCGCGGTCCCGACCACATGGCAATGCGGATGGTCACGGGCGCGCCCTGCCCTTCGTGTCCGCAGCCAGCCGCGCGAGGTACAGCTGCTGGAGGCGTTCGACCATCGGCCCGCGCTGGGTGCCAAGCACCCTGCCATCGATCTGCCCCACCGGGGCAACGCCGGCGAACGTGCCGGTCGTGAAAGCTTCGTCCGCGCCGTAGACATGCGTCAGCGAGAAGTTACGCTCATGTACGGTAATGCCTGCCTCGCGTGCGACTTCGATGACCATGCCCCGCGTGATGCCGTCGAGGCAGTAGTCGCCGCTGGAGGTCCAGATATCCCCGTTCTTCACGATGAAAAAGTGGGTGGAATTGCAGGTCGCAACGAAACCGTGCGGGTCAAGCATCAGCCCTTCGTCTGCACCTGCCTGCGCTGCCTGGATGCACGCCGTGATGCAATTGAGCTTGCTGTGCGAATTCAGCATCGGGTCCTGCACGTCGGGGTATCCGCGGCGGACATGAACCGTTGAGAGGCGCAGCATGCGCGTGGCGGTTTCGGGCGCGGGCTCCTTCCACTCGGGAATGATCACGATGGTCGCGGGCGTCACAACCACACGCGGGTCCTGGTAGGGCGTCGAGCGGATACCGCGCGTGCACATCAGGCGGACATGCACGCCATCTTCGGTCATGCCATTCGCATCGCAGACGGCGTAGAGCCGTGCTTCCAGCTCTTCCCGCGTGACGCCAAGGTCCATCAGGATTGCCTTTGCGCCCCGCCACAACCGGTCGAAATGGCGGTCGAGGAAAGCGAAGCGTCCGGCGTGCATCCGGATGCCCTCCCAGACGCCGTCACCCAGCATGAACCCGCTGTCGAATACGCTGATCTTGGCATCGGGCCGGCGGTAGTGCTCGCCGTTGATATCGATCCAGACGTTCTCGTTGCGGCTATCGGGGACGTACAGGTGCGTGCCGCGCTCTTCCTTGTCGGTCATTTGCCCCTCTTGAGGATTTCATCCATCTGCGCAGTCAGGATCGGATCCCATTCGCTGCGCAGTTCCTTGACCCGCTGCATCAGCGGCTCGTTCTCGTGATACGGAATGTCCAGCCGGTAGAGACTGGCAACCTCGGGCATGAACTTGCGGTCCATTTCCTCGAAGGCATCGGTCGCAGCCTGGGCCTGCTGGCGGTCCATGCCGAGCGCTTCGAAGGCCGAGCGACCCATGCGCAGGCTGCTGTCGTAGGTTTCGCGAATGATGTCGCGGCAGCCATAGGCCCAGAGCTCGTAGACATGGTTGCGGTCGATGGCGCGCGCGATGACGTGCAGTTTCGGATAGTGCTTGGTCGCGTATTTCACGAGCTTGTCGATCTGCTCGCGCTCATCCATCGCGACGACCAGCAGCCGTGCTTTGTCGATGCCGGCGGAATGCAGCAGGTCCGGCCTTGTCGCATCGCCGAAATAGGTGCGGAAGCCGAACTTGCGGACGATTTCCAGCTGGTGACTGTCATAGTCGATTACGGTGGTGGCATGACCCGCCGCTTGGAGCATGCGGTCGACGATGCCGCCTACCCTGCCCCTTCCCGCGATAATCACGGGGTTCTCTTCGTCGATCGTATCCGCTTCCAGTTCGTCGCCCGTGCAATAGGCATGCGCGATGAGCTTGTCGTAGAAGATGAACAGCAGCGGCGTGACCAGCATCGTGAGCGCCACGATGAGCAGCAACAGGTCCGCAAATTCAGGTGCGAAGACCGCATTGGCAACCGCAAAGGCGATCAGCACGAAAGCGAACTCGCCCGCTTGCGGAAGACTCAAACAGAAGAGCCAGAGCGCCTGCCGCCTGAGGCCGTAAAGCCGCCCCACCACAAACAGCACCGCCAGCTTCGCCACGATGGTGACGGCGGCCCAGAAGACTACGTCCTGCCAGACCTGCTGAGCCAGCACGAAGTCGATGCCCGCCCCAACCGTGATGAAGAACAGGCCGAGCAGCAGGCCCTTGAAGGGATTGATGTCGCTTTCCAGCTCGTGCCGGTATTCGCTCGTGGCGAGGACGACACCTGCCACAAAGGCGCCAAGCGCGGGCGACAGGCCAACGAGCGACATGAGCAGGGCAATCCCGATGACCACCACGAGAGCGGCCGCCGTGAACAGTTCGCGCAGGTTCGCCGCAGCGATGTAACGGAACAGCGGGCGGATGGCGTAAATGCCGATTCCGACGACCCCTGCCACCGCTGCGATGCGCGACAGGGCGGCGAGCCACACCGGCATGTTTGCCGTCAGGTCCAGGCCGCCATGTCCTCCCTCTGCGTGGCCGGCGCCGCCGGCGTAGAGCTCCGGCATGGCCAGCACGGGCAGCAGCGCCAGGATCGGGATGACCGCGACGTCCTGCACCAGCAGGACCGAAAAGCTGGCTTCCCCGCCTTCGCTTCGGAGCAGGTTCTTCTCAGTGAGCGTCTGGACGATGATCGCGGTCGAAGAGAGCGCCAGCACCATGCCGATCGCCATTGCAGTCTGCCATGGCTGCGCATCGATCAGGGCAATTCCCATTATGGCGAGCGTAGTCAGCACAACCTGCCCGCCGCCCAAACCCAACAGCTTCCCGCGCATTGCCCACAGCCGCTTCGGCTCCATCTCGAGGCCGATGATGAAAAGCATCATCACCACCCCGAATTCGGCGAAGACCTGCAAGGCCTCGACATCGACATTCAACGCGGCAAGCACCGGGCTGATCGCCATTCCGGCAAGGAGGTAGCCAAGTACCGATCCGAGGCCGAAGCGGCTCGCGAGCGGGACGGCAATGACGCCGGCAACAAGGATCAGGAAGGCGAGGACCAGAAACGATGTCATTGAGCCAGCCTTACCCCCAAGCGGTCGTCAGACCTCTGTACTTGCTGACGGACTAACATCTGTGTCCGGACTTGTCTTCCGCCGAGCGTGAAGTCGCTTTCTCAAGTTGAGGAAAGGCACCTCCAGCCAGTGATACGAGGCCGAGGAGACCGCGAAGCTCAACGCGAAATTCAGGACGATAAGCGCCGGTCGCGGCAAGTCGTCGCCGAGCGGACCAGTCAGGTAGAGAACGAGGAAATGCCACAGGTAGAGCGAGTAGCTCAGCTTCCCGATGTAAACCGGCAAGCGCATGTTCAACAAGCGCTGGACCCAGCCCAGCCGTGCCGAGAACAGCACGCTGACAAGCGCCGCGGCGATTGCGACTCCGACCAGCGAGTAGCGCCATGTCTCGCGGAAGAACGGCTCCCGGTAGAGAAGGCAGAACAGGACGATAGCTCCCGCAGCAACCAAAGTGACAGGGTTCGCAAGCCTTGCGAGGAAGCTCCTGCCCCATTCGGTTGCGCAGAGCGCCGCGACGCCAACTCCGTAGGCGATCGAATCCATGCGAAACTCGCTACGATAGTAGAAATGGTAACTGCCGATCAGTTCGGGGTGTCGGATCGCCATTCCAAGCCTGAGAGCCAGCGCTCCCACGATCACGCCGAGTACGATGAAGCCGAGACGTCTGGGGGCACCCTTCGCGAGCAGGAAGACGGTGGGAAAGAGGAGATAGAAGTGCTCCTCGACGCTCAGCGACCAGAAGATTACGAGCGGCATGACCTGCTGCGAAGGGTCGATGAAGCTCGCGAAATAGTAGTTGGAGAAGTAGAACAGGGCCGATGCCGGTTGCCACCAGTCGACCGTCTTTCCCTGTGCGAGATAGAGGGCGACGACAGTTGCAGTGAAGACCAGCGCGACGGGATAAAGCCGGAAGAAGCGCCTGAGGTAGAAGTTCGTCATACCGATCGAAGACGTAGCTTCCTGCTCGACAAAGAACTGCCGCGCGATCAGGAAGCCGCTGATCACGAAGAAGACATAGACCCCGAACCCGCCCGGGAAAATGTTGGTGACGAAATGCGACAGCATCACAATGAGGACGCTGATTGCGCGCAGACCATCGAGGCTGGGTATGTAGCGCGCCGTATTGCCGATATCTGCCCGCAATTCGGGGGCCGGGCTGGTCAGCCAGCTGCGAAGCCTGGCAAGTTTCGAGGGAGCGGTCAGATCGGACATAGTGAGGAAGCGCTGGGACCCGTTTTACGTCAGGAAACAAGCCCCTTAGCCCAGCCCCGCATAGGGGCAAAGCCGGGGCCAGCATCCTTCACAGTCCTCAGATGTGCAGCGCCCTGCCGTAGCTAGCAAGCACGCTCTCGTGCATGCTTTCGCTGATGGTGGGGTGCGGGAAGACGGTGTTCATCAGTTCCGCCTCGGTCGTTTCCAGCGTCTTGCCCACGACGAAGCCCTGGATCATCTCGGTCACTTCCGCGCCGACCATGTGTGCACCAAGCAGTTCGCCGGTCTTCGCATCGAACACGGTCTTCACGAAACCCTCCGCCTCGCCCAGCGCGATGGCCTTGCCGTTGCCGATGAACGGGAAAGTGCCTGCCTTTACCGTATAGCCCGCTTCCTTGGCTTTTTCCTCGGTCAGGCCGACGCTGGCGATCTGCGGGTGGCAATAGGTGCAGCCCGGGATGTTGCCGCGGTCGAGCGGGTGCGGATGGACATCCTTGTTGCCGAGTTCCTTGGCGATCGCCTCTGCAGTGGTGACGCCTTCATGGCTCGCCTTGTGCGCCAGCCACGGACCGGGCGTGCAGTCGCCGATGGCCCACAGGCCCTTCGACTTGGTGCGGCCATAGTCGTCGATCTGGATGAAGCCGCGGTCCATTTCGACCAGCTTTTCGAAGCCCACGTTCTCGGTATTCGGCACGATGCCGATCGCAACGATGCAGTGGCTGAACTCGGTCTCGGACACCTTGCCGTCTTTCGCCTTGATCTTGGCCTTCACGCCCTTGTCCGACACATCGAGCGCCTCGACACCCGCGCCGGTCATGATCGTCATGCCCTGCTTGGTGAGGCTCTTTTCGAGGAAGACGGAGACGTCCTTGTCTTCTACCGGCACGATGCGGTCGAGCATTTCGACCACGGTCACATCGACCCCCATGTCGTTATAGAAGCTGGCGAACTCGATGCCGATCGCGCCCGATCCGATCACGAGCAGCTTCTTGGGCATTTCGGCCGGCGTCATGGCGTGGCGATAGGTCCACACGCGCTTGCCGTCGGCAGGGGCGAAAGGCAGGTCGCGGGCACGCGCGCCGGTGGCGACGATGATGTGCTTGGCGGTGAGCTTCTCCTCGCCCTTCTCGCCCTTCACGGTGAGGCTGGTCGGGCCGGTCAGCGTGCCAGTGCCCATGTGCACCGTGATCTTGTTCTTCTTCATCAGGTGCGTGACGCCCTGGTTCAGCTGCTTGGCGACGCCGCGGCTGCGCTTCACGACCGCGTCGAGGTCCGCCTCGATCTTGCCCGCGACCTTGAGGCCGTAGGATGCGGCGTGTTCCATGTAGTGCTTGATCTCGGCCGAACGCAGCAGCGCCTTGGTCGGGATGCAACCCCAGTTGAGGCAGATACCGCCGAGCAGTTCGCGCTCGACGATGGCGGTCTTCAGGCCCAGCTGCGCACAGCGGATCGCCGCGACATAGCCGCCGGGTCCGGAGCCGAGAACGATGACGTCGTAGTTGGTAGCCATTTGGATTTAGCCTTCGGTTGGTCCGACAGGATGGAACACTTGGAACACGGTCCTGGCACTAAAAAGCCGCCCGGACGCGCGAGGGGAAACGGAATAGGTATTCGGGTGAAAATAGGGCGCGGTCATGCTGCCATTCATGCCACGCGGCGCGGTATGTAGGACAGCGCTCATGCCCACTGCCCCGACACCGCGCGGGGGCGATTGTTCTCGTCGAGCAGGACGAACTTGAACGTGCCCTGCGCCACCTTGGTTTCGGCCTCGCCATTGCGTTCGCGCGCGATGGCTTCGGCACTGATGGTGAGCGAGGTGTTTCCGGTCGCTGCGATCTCGCAATAGACCGAGAGTTCGTCCCCCAACTGCATCGCGCCGGGGAAGGCGAAATCCGTGGCCGAGACGACCACCGCCTTGCCCTTCCCCTCGCGGCTGGCGAGCGAACCTGCGCCAAGCGCCATCTGGCTCATCAGCCAGCCGCCGAACACCCCGCCATAGGGGTTGAGGTCGGTCGGCATCGCCGTGACGCGGATGAGAGGGGAGCGATCAGACGTCATTTCAGGCGAGAGTCCCTGTCTTCTTCAGTACGAGAGCGATGACCGGAACAGCCGGAATGGAAACGAACATCGAAAAGATGAGCGGCCAGCCGAACCGTTCACCCCAGTTCGATCCCCACATCAGACCGAGAAGGAGCAGCACGCCCCATAAAACTAGGAATGCGGCACCCGTCTGCAACCAGTTCGCGCCTACCAGCAGCTTGGCAAGTGCCATTGGGACCACCAGCGTCAGGGCGATGAAGTAGAGGGTGTTGCCGCTCACTCCCCGTTGAGCCTCAGACCACCAGACCCATCGGGTTCTCGCACAGCTGCTTGAAGGCCTCCATCAGCTGTGCGCCGTCGGCGCCGTCGATGGCGCGGTGATCGAAGCTGCCGGTTGCGCTCATCACGGTGGCGACGCCCAGTGCGCCGTCAATCACCCAGGGGCGCTGCTCGCCCGCACCGACCGCGAGGATCATCGCCTGCGGCGGATTGATCACCGCGTCGAACTGCTTGGTGCCGAACATGCCGAGGTTGGAGAGCGAGGCAGTGCCGCCCTGGAATTCATGCGGCTGCAGCTTGCCGTCCTTGGCCTTGCCCGCCAGTTCCTTCATCTCTGTGCTGATCTGCGCAAGGCCCTTGCGGCCCGCATCGCGGATGATCGGCGTGATCAGGCCCGAAGGCGCTGCCACGGCGACCGAGATATCCTCGCGCGTGTACTGGAACAGCTCGTCGCCCTGGAAGCTGACATTGCACTTGGGCACGCGCTGCATCGCACGGGCGAGCGCCTTGATAAGCAGGTCGTTGACCGACAGCTTCACGCCGTCCGCCTCCAGGCTCTTGTTGAGTTCGCCGCGCAGCTTGAGCAGCGCATCGAGGCGCACGTCCACGGTGAGGTAGATGTGCGGAATGGTCTGCTTCGCCTCGGTCAGGCGGCGCGCGATGACCTTGCGGACATTGTTGAGCTTCTGCGCTTCGTAAGGCGCATCGAGATCGCCGCCGAGCGTCGCAGGCTTTGCCGGAGCAGGCGCGGGAGCCGCCGCATCGGCCTTGGCCGGAGCTGCGCCGGGGCTCGCTCCCTCGACGTCCGCCTTGACGATACGGCCATTGGGGCCGCTGCCCTTCACGCCTGTAAGGTCGACGCCCTTTTGTTCGGCAATGCGCTTGGCGAGCGGCGAGGCAAGGATGCGATCGCCAGCGGCTTTGGGTGCAGCCGCGGCAGGTGCCGGAGCGGGTGCGGGCGCAGCAGCAGGAGCTTCTGCTGCCTTGGGCTCTTCCTTGGGGGAATCGCCAGCCGGGGCTGCGGATGCTGCAGCATCGACATCCTCGCCCTCTTCGGCGAGCATGGCGATGACCGTGCCGACCTTCACGCCTTCAGTGCCTTCATCGACCATGATCGAGGCGATCGTGCCTTCGTCCACGGCTTCGAATTCCATCGTCGCCTTGTCGGTCTCGATCTCGGCCATGATGTCGCCGGCTTCGACCTTGTCGCCCGGCTTCACCAGCCATTTGGCGAGCGTGCCTTCTTCCATGGTGGGCGAAAGGGCGGGCATCTTGATCGGCGTGGGCATGTGCTGACGTTACGTCCTCGCTGGAAATACTGTTGCTGCGACCTCTGGCCAAATCGCAGCCGCATCGCAAGGTCCTTGCGCAGAATACGAATTAGCGGATAACCCACGCGTGCGAGAGGGGAGCCGGGGCATGCGCGTTTATCTGGTGGTGATGGACGAGACGGAGGAAGCACAGCGGGCGCTGCGCTTTGCCTCGCTGCGGGCGCAGCAGACGGGCGGTTCGGTGCATATCCTCGCCCTCGTGCCGCAGCAGACCTTTAACGCTTTCGGAGGCGTGCAGGCGACGATCGAGCAGGAAGCGCGCGAACGTGCCGAGGTCATGGCCAACAATGCCGCCGGCAACATCTTCGCGGAAATGGGCAAGATGCCGGTCATCGCCGTGCGGCCCGGTGCGCCTGCCGATGTTATCAACAAGTACCTCGAAGAACACGGCGAAGTTGCCGCACTCGTCCTCGGCACGGCCAAGGCCGGCGGCAAGGATCCGCTGGTACAGCATTTCTCCGCCCGGGCGAGCGAACTGCCCTGCCCGCTCTATATCGTGCCCGGATCGCTGACGCGCGAACAGATCGACGCGCTGGGTTAGCGCTTCTTGCCGCGCCCCTGGTGGCGGATGTTATTGGGCCGCCCGCGCTGGCCCTGCGAATGCTTCTGGCGCGGGGCACCCTGCCCCTTCACGAACGGCTTCTTCTTGGGCGCAGGACGTTCGCCGCGCCGTTCGATCGGCGCACCGTCGCTGTCGGGCACTTCGAACTTGAGCGCGCCGGTCAGCGCGTTAGCCTCCGCCAGCTTGAGCTTCAGCCTGTCGCCCACGGCATAGGTCGTGCCCGAGCTTTCGCCGGTCAGCTTCTGCGCGGCTTCGTCATAGCTGAAATATTCGCGGCCAAGCGTTGAAACGGGCACGAGCCCGTCGCCGCCCAGCTTTTCGATCGTGGCGAAGAAGCCGAAGCCCTGCACGCCGGTGATGCGGGTGTCGAATACCTCGCCCACGCGGCCTGACAGCCATGCCGCAACATAGCGGTCGATGGTATCGCGCTCTGCCTCCATCGCACGGCGCTCGGTCTGGCTGATCGCATCGGTGATCTGGCTCAGCGCAGTCCGGTCGCGATCCGACAGGCCGGAGCTTTCCGGGATGTCGTGGTTCTCGGGGCGCGGCTGTTCCAGCTTGTAGGCATCGACCAGCGCGCGGTGGACCAGCAGGTCGGCATAGCGGCGGATGGGCGAGGTGAAATGCGCATAGCTGCCCAGCGCCAAGCCGAAGTGGCCCGCATTGGCCGGCCCGTAATAAGCCTGCGTCTGGCTGCGCAAGACGGCCTCCATGATAAGCGCCTTTTCGGCCGGATCGGCAATGTCCTTGAGCATGCGGTTGAACAGGCCGGGCGTGATCACCTGACCCAGCGCGAAACTCCGGCCCTGCGTGGCAAGGTAGTCCTTGAACGCGGTCAGCTTCTCGCGGCTCGGGGTTTCGTGGATGCGGTAGACGACAGGCGCCTTCTTCGCTTCCAGCGCCTTGGCCGCAGCCACGTTCGCGGCGATCATGAAGTCTTCCACCACGCGGTGCGCATCGAGCCGTTCGCGCACGGCGATTTCCTCGATCTGGCCGGCATCGTTGAGGCGCACCTGCCGCTCGGGCAGTTCGAGGTCGAGCGGGTCGCGTGCCACGCGTGCCCGGTGGAGCAATTTCCACGCGCCCCACAGGTTCTTCAGCACATCGTCGGCGCTGCCATCGTCGATCGCCTTCTGCGCGTCCTCGTAGGCGATGTTGCCCGAAATGCGGACGATGGCGCGGGTAAAGCGCCAATCGGTGACCTTGCCGTCCTTGTCGATGCGCATGTGGCAGGCCATCGCCGCGCGGTCCTCGCCCTCGACCAGCGAACAGACGTTGGCGCTGAGGATTTCGGGGAGCATCGGCACAACGCGGTCGGGGAAGTAGACCGAGTTGCCGCGCTTCCTCGCCTCGCGGTCGAGCGCGCCGCCGGGGCGGACATAGAAGCTGACATCGGCAATAGCGACGATGGCGCGGTAGCCGCCCTTGTCGTCGGGTTCCGCCCAGATGGCGTCATCGTGGTCGCGCGCGTCTGCGGGGTCGATGGCGACGATCGGCACGTCGCGAAGGTCCTCGCGCTGCTCCACGCTCAGCGGCAGGTCGGAGACGGCGTTCGCCTCTTCCAGCGCGCCATCGGGGAAGATGTGCGGGATGCCGTGCTTGGCAATGGCGATGAGGCTGAAGCTCTTAGGCGCCAGCGGGTCTCCGATGACCTCGATCACCTTAACCTTGGCGCGAGGGCTCTTGCCCATGCGCTCGGCAAGGACGAGCTCGCCTTCCTTCGCTTCGCCAAGGTCGCCGATGGGCGCGCTTTCACGCACGCGCTTGTCGACCGGGGCGAGCCACGGCTTGCCGCCGCCGTCCATCTCGACCACGCCCATTAGCCCTTCGGTGCGGGCCGGGAGCTTCTTCATCGGATGGGCGATCCAGCCGCGCTCTGTCTCTTCCGTTCGCGCAAGGAAACGGTCGCCGCGCTTCAATGCGGCAAGCTTCTTGCTTTCCTTGACCACGAGGCGCGGCGGTTTCTGGCCGCCGTCGGTCTCCCAGTTCTCGGGCACGGCGACGGGCGCGCCGTCCTCGATCTCGACGACCTTGAGCACGGTGACCTTCGGCACACCGCCCATGCGGTGATAGGCGGTGCGCTTGCCGTCGATCAGGCCTTCTTCGGCCATGTCCTTGAGACGCTTTTTCAGCGCGATCTTTTCCTGGCCCTTGAGGCCGAATGCCTTGGCGATTTCGCGCTTCCCCGCCGGTGTCGGCGAGCCCTGGATGAATTCGAGTATCTGAGTCTTGGAGGGCAGCCCCTGCGGGCGCCCTGTCCTGTTATGTTTTTTCATGCGCGCCATATGGGGACGCGCTTACTCGGTTTCACCCTCTGCCGCAGCAATTGGTGCGAATTGTCCGGCGGGCACGGCGCTGGCGAAGGGGCTGCAGGCTCCGCCGGAAGAGCAGGCGGCCACGCCGAAGATCCAGTCGTCGCCGCGCACCGGCTCGACATGGCTGAGCTTGCGGCCTTCCATGGACGTGCCTTCCCCGACAGGGGTTTCGAAAGACATGATCGCAACCTGGTCCTCGCGCCATGCGGGCTCGTCTGTCCGGCGCTTGCCGACGAGGTAGTAGCTCGCGCCCTTTACGCCCTGCCATTCGATCAGCGTGTCGGTGCGGACCGCAGCATTGGCAGTCACGACCGGCGGCTTGGGGGTGCTCGCCAACTTGTCGAGCGCACGGATGTTGAACTGCGTCACCTTGGCGAGATAGGGAAAATCCATCTCGTCGGGCGTGTCGCCGTAGACCGTGCCATCCTCGGTGCGCAGGTCCTGGTGCTGGTGCTCGTAATCCTCGACCGCGACGGTGATGCGCACGGCGGGATAGCCCTTTTCGAGGAAGGGGATCTGGTCGCCGCCCCGCCCCATGCGGTCGGTCCGCCAGATCTGGCGCACGTCGAGGCCGCCTTCGGCCTTGTCGGCAAGGCCATCGAGCCAGCGGGAAAGGTTGCGGCTCGGCGTATCGTTCTCGCCGCCTTCACGCCGCTGGGCAGCGCGCAGCTCCTCGGTCAGGTCGGCACGCGGGCCTTCGGAGAACACGCGCACGTGCTCGTCGTCGCAATATCCGTCACTGCCGCAGGACCCGCCGACGATATCGTTGTTGAGCACCGCCTTCACGTCCCAGCCTTGCTCTGCGGCATAATCCGCCATCAGGCGACCGCCGTAGAGGCCCTGTTCTTCGCCCGAGAGCAGCGCATAGACGATGGTGACGGGATAGCTGCGCTGCGACAGCTGCCGCGCCGCCTCAAGGACGAGCACGGTACCCGACCCGTCGTCGTTCGCGCCCGGCGCATCGACCTTCCAGTCGAGCGGATCGGAACCGCGGCTGTCGATATGGCCCTGGACGATCACGACCTCGTTGGGCCGTTCGGTCCCGCGCTGGATGGCGACTGCATTGCGCAGGCGCGTGGGCTGCGGAATGCGGCGGCCCTCGACCACGGTTTCAGGCGCCACGACTTCGAGGCAATCGCCGCAGGCAGCGCCGATCCGGCGGAATTCGGCAAGGCCCCAATCCACGGCAGCGCCGATGCCGCGCTTGGGATTGTCCTGTTCGGACAAGGTGTGGCGCGTCCCGAAACCGACCAGCGTGTCGATATCGGCACGAAGGCGCGCTTCGGAGACATCGGCAGCAGGATCGGTGTCCTGTGCAGCAATCGGGGAGGCAACGAGTGCGGCGAGAAGGGCGAGCTTTTTCATGCCCGCCTGTCTTCCGCAGAAGCGCGCTCAGATCAAGCTAGTATGCCTTGGCGAGCAGCACGCGCTCCACAGCCGGCTTGCCGGTGAAGATACACGCGCCGTCTGCGGGGCCCGAACCGATCGGGACATTGCGCATGGTCAGCTTGAGCGCCTTGAGGCGTTCGACGACCTGTTCCAGTTCCGCGCCGGTGGGCTTCGACCACTGGACCTCGACCCATCCCGGATAGCGGGACGCGGCGAAGAACTTCTCGACCTCGGCGAAATCGGTCACGCCGCGCGTGATGTTCGCCTCGCGGCGCTCCTGCGCTTCGGAGAAAATCGCCTCCTGCATATCGGCAAGAATGGCGGGGATGGTTTGCCCTGCTTCTTCGCGCGTCGGGGTCTGGAAATCGGGCTTGCCGGTCGCTTCGTCCCACAACCGGTCGCGGCGCAACAGGCTGACGACGCCGTTTTCCATGTCGCGGCCACCGACTTCGACGATGATCGGAGCACCCTTGCGCACCCAGTCCCAGCGCTTGGCGGCAGCCTTGCCCGGACGGGTGTCGAGCAGCACGCGCACCGGCTCACCAACGGCGAACTGGGCGGCGAGCGTTGCGCGCAGCGCTTCGCAGTATTCCACGAGCGCATCGTCTTCGGGCTTGTCGCGCAGCATGGGCAGGATAACGACCTGTTGCGGCGCGATCTTGGGCGGCAGGCGCAGGCCGTCATCATCGCCATGCGTCATGATGACGCCGCCCACCATGCGGGTCGAAACGCCCCAGCTGGTGGTGTGGCACAGGCTCTCGCCGCCTTCCTTGTTCTGGTACTTGATGCCGCTGGCATGAGCGAAGTTGGTGCCGAGATAGTGGCTGGTGCCAGCCTGCAGCGCCTTGCCGTCCTGCATCATGGCCTCGATCGACCAGGTCTCGACCGCGCCCGGGAAACGCTCGTTCTCGGGCTTTTCGCCGGCGATGACGGGCAGCGACAGGTCTTCTTCCGCAAAGGCGCGGTAGACTTCGAGCATGGTCAGCGTGTGTTCGCGCGCCTCGGCCTCGTCGGCATGAGCGGTGTGGCCTTCCTGCCAGAGGAATTCGCTGGTGCGCAGGAACATGCGGGTGCGCATTTCCCAGCGCACGACGTTGGCCCACTGGTTGAGCTTCAGCGGCAGGTCGCGCCAGCTCTGCACCCAGCGCGCCATGGCATCGCCGATGATCGTTTCCGAAGTCGGGCGAACGACCAGCGGCTCTTCCAGCTTCGCTTCGGGATCGGGGATCAGCCCACCTTCCGGCCCGGCAATCAGGCGGTGGTGCGTGACGACCGCCATCTCCTTGGCGAAACCTTCGACGTGTTCTGCCTCGCGCTCGAAATTCGACAGCGGAATGAAGATCGGGAAATAGGCGTTGGAATGGCCCGTCGCCTTGATGCGGTCATCCAGCAGGCGCTGCATGCGTTCCCAAATGCCGTAGCCCCACGGCCGGATGACCATGCAGCCGCGCACCCCCGATTCCTCGGCCATTTCGGCGGCGGAGATGACTTCCTGGTACCAGGCGGCGAAGTCGTCGGCGCGCTTGGTGTTCAAGGCATGGCGGATCTGGGCCACGGGGCAATTCCTGTATCTGGGTGGGTGTCGGCGCGCGGGCCGATGCAATTATTTGCCGAGTTCGTCCAGCTTCTTCTGCATGGCGGCCATCTGCTTGCGCATCTCGGCCAGTTCGTCGGCCTGGTCGGGCTTGGCCGGAGACTTGCGCGCCCCCGGGATCAGCGCCTCGGCGGCGTTCTGCATCATCTTGAAGTTCGCTTCCGCCATCTTGGCGAGCGGATTGGCCTCGATACCCTTGGCGAAGGCGGCTTGCAGCTGTTCGCGGTTCTTGCGGAAATTCGCCATGCTGGCTTCGAGATAGCTCGGCATCATCGACTGCATCGAATTGCCGTACATCGAAATGAGGTCGCGCAGGAAGCTGACCGGCAGCATCTGCTGCGATCCGTGGCTTTCCTCTTCCACGATGATCTGGGTCAGGATCGTATGGGTGATGTCGTCGCCGCTCTTGGCGTCGAGCACCTGGAAGTCGACATTCTCGCGGACCATCTTCGCCAGGTCGTCGAGCGTGATGTAGCTGGACGTGTCTGTGTTGTAGAGCCGACGGTTGGCGTACTTTTTGATCGTGATCGGTTCGCCTTCGGCGGTCCGCTTTGCCATGGATTGCTTCCCCCAATCTATTGTGCAGTGCAGCCCTGCTTAGCAGCCGCACAATGTGCAGCGCAACACGCGAGATTCATCGGGCGAAGCGGTGTCCCAGAATGGTCAGCAGTTCGTATTGGGAAACAGCGGTTTGCTGCGCAGCATCGGGCAGATAGTAGGGCAGTTCGACCCAGTCACCCTCCCCGATTTCGGGAGCTGTGCCGAGGTCGATGACGATCATGTCCATCGACACCTTGCCGAGGATGGGGAGCCTGCGTCCCTCGTGTTCGAACGCCGCCCCGCCCCATGCGCGCAATATGCCGTCGGCATAGCCGAGCGAAACGACGCCGGTGCGCATTGTGGCTTGCGCCGTGAAGGTGGCGTTGTAGCCCACCGTCTCGCCTGCTTCGATCGTCCGGGACTGGATGATCGCTGCTCGCGGAGTGGCGACCTGCCTGATCTGGCCTGCAAGCTCCTCGCGCGGGACCCCGCCATAGAGCGAGAGGCCCGGGCGGGTCAGGTCGAAATGATAGTCCGTCCCAAGGGCAATGCCGGCGCTGTTGGCAAGGCTCTTCGCCTTGTGCGGGATCCGCTGCGCCACGGCGTCGAACCGGTCGCGCTGGGCCGCGTTCATCGGGCTGTCCTCGTCCGCGCAGGCGAGATGGCTCATGAGGACCTCGACCTGCAACGAACGGATCACCGGGTCGGCAGCCTCGGCAGCGCTGATGCCGAGCCGGTTGATGCCCGTGTCCACCATGAGATGGCAGGCACCGCCGCCGCTCTCGCTCCACAGCCTCGCCTGCCTGAGGGAATCGATCACCGGCCTCACGCCCGTTTGCCTTGCGAAGGCCGCATCGGCGGCGCTCTGGGGGCCGTGCAGCACGGCAACCTGTTCGGGCGGCACGTGAGCGATGACCGCAGGAACTTCGGACCAGTGTGCTACGAAGAAGTCGCGGCAACCCGCATCGCGCAGGACCGGCACACAGTGTTCGACGCCCAGGCCGTAGCAATTTGCCTTAACTGCCGCCCCGGCACGCGCGGCCCCGCTCAACCGGTCGAGCGTGCACCAGTTGTGCGCCAGCGCCTCGCGATCGATATCGAGCCGGAGTGTGGGCGGCGGAAGCTCAGCCATTGGCCTCTTCAAAGTCCTTCGGCGGGCCGTCCGGAATGCCCCACCACGCGACCACCAGGCCGAAAGCGACAATGGCGATCGTGTACCACAGGCCCGAATAGACATCGCCCGTCATGGCCACGATGTAGCCGGCAATCAGCGGCAGGAACCCGCCGAGGTAGCCTGCGCCGATGTGGTAGGGGATGGACATGGAACTGTAGCGGATGCGCGCGGGGAACATCTCGCACAGCTGAGCCGCGACCGAGCCATAGGTCAGGGCCGACAGCATTCCGCAGACCAGGAGCAGGCCGATGATGCCGAGAATGCTGGACATCGGCGGGGACTGCCGTTCGAAACTGTAGCCGCCCTCTTCCAGCCAACCCTGGATTGTCGCGCGCCGGTCTGCATCGACCAGCGGGGCATAGCTGTGGCGCGTTTCGCCAACGCCGATCTCGGCAGCCACTTCGTCCGTCGCCGACGCGCCGGTGTCGATCGTATAGGGCACGCCCAGCGCCGTCAGGTCTTGCAGCACGCGGCCGCAGGCGCTCGCCTGCACTTCTGCAAAAGGATCGTAGTCGCACTCGAGGCCGCTGACCGTGACCGGTGCCGCCTTGGCGCTGGCCGACAGGCCCGGGTTCGCAAGCGCTCCCATCCCCCAGAACACGGGGAACAGCAGCACGAGCGAGGCAATCGCGCCGATGATGATCGGCTTCTTGCGCCCCACGCGGTCGGACCATTTGCCGACCATGATGTAGAACGCCATCGAGATGGTGCCAGCGATCAGCAGCATCCATTCGACGATGCCTTCCTCGACCCGCATCGGGCCACGCAGGAACGACAGGCCCGAGAAGAACGCCGTGTACCAGATCGTCGTCAGGATGCCCGTGATGCCGAACAGCGCGACGAAGATGCGCTTCGGATTACCCGGATAGGTCATGCTTTCCTTGAACGGGTTGGCCGAAGTCTCGCCCGCTTCCTTCATCGCCTGGAACACCGGGCTTTCGGACAGCTTCAAGCGCATCCACAAGGAGATGCCGAGCAGGATGATCGAGAGCAGGAAGGGGATACGCCAGCCCCATGCCGCGAAATCTTCCGCCGGGATCAGCGCCCGGCAGGCGAGGACCACGATGATCGACAGGACGAAACCGCCGACCACGCTTGCCTGGATGAAGCTGGTGTAGAAGCCGCGCTTTTCCGGCGGGGCATGTTCGGCAACGTAGATCGCCGCGCCGCCATATTCACCGCCCAGCGCCAGCCCTTGCAGGATGCGCAGTCCGATGACGATGATCGGGGCGGCAATACCGATGCTCGCGGCGCTGGGGATCAAGCCCACGCCCGCGGTCGCGATGCCCATCAGCGTTACGGTGACGAGGAAGGTATATTTGCGCCCGAGCCTGTCGCCAAGGAAGCCGAACAGGATCGCGCCAAGCGGGCGGAAACCGAAACCGACGGCGAAACCTGCCCAGACCAGCAGGACCTGCAGCGTCTCGTTGTCGCTCGGGAAAAAGGCAGCGCCGATCAGGCCGGCCAGCGTTCCGTAGATGAAGAAATCATACCATTCGAAAATCGTGCCGGCGCTGCTGGCGGCGATGACGAGACGGATTTCCTTTTCGGTCGGCTCCCTTTGCAGAGCCCCCTCACCTGCGGACATGCTTGCGCTCCCCTTCCAGTTCTCTCGAGCGAAGCGCGGTTTAGCGGGCGTCGCCAGCCTTGCCTAGCGCGTCCACCGCCGCTCTCCACGGCAGCAGGATCGCGCCATGGCGACCGGGATACTCTTTTGCCGGAACCAGCATCTCCAAGTCGGGCCACTCCGGCAGCGGCCCGTTGCCCGAAAGCCAGTCCTCGATATCGGACGGCATGGCCATCAACCGGTCGCGGCCCGCATCGCCGCAATGCCGTGCGAATATCGCACAGGCTGCCTGCCCCACGGCACAGGCCGTTACCTTCAGGCCGGGAGCGGTGAATGCGGGGTCGGCGGAAAGCGAAAGCGTGCTGCCGCAGCTGCGCGAGCGGCTCTCACCCTGCAGCGGCGCATCGGGATTGTAGGGGTATCGCGCCAGCTCGACCGCGAGAGACAGAAGAGCGGGTGAATAGAGTGCCCCGCCCGCTGCGGCGCTCACTCTTCCGTGACCTCTTCCGCGGCCCGTTCTTCGCCGAGCAGGCGGGCGCGGCGTTCGGCGAGTACTTCGACGAGCGTACGCGAGCCGCCGTCGACCAGTTCATAGCTGCGCGCGGTCGTGATCCATGCCGGACGGCCGCGATAATCCCACACGCTATCATAGCCGAGCACCAGCAGCGAGAAGGCGATGACGACGATAACCACGCCCTTCAGCGCGCCGAAACCGAAGCCGAGCACGCGGTCGATCGGGCCGAGGACGGAACCGCGCGAGGCCTTGCCGACGTTGTTGGCGATGACCTTCATCGCGGCATAGGGGATCAGCAGCAGCAGTGCGAAGGCGAGGACCGAGGTCGCAATCCCCTGCCCCAGGAAGTCCTGCATGGCGAGCGTCAGCGGCGTGTGCAGGAAACGGATCGCAAATGCGGCAAGGACCCAGGCGGCGAGCGACAGGACTTCCTGCATGAAACCACGCATGAAGCCGCCCACTGCGGCCACTCCCACGATCAGGAGAACGATGAAGTCAAAACCCGTCATAGACCCGAGGGCAGTGCTTATTGCGTCCCTATAATCCGGTCAACGAGGTTGGAGAGTTGTCCCAAGCCCGAGTAATCGAGTTCTGCCGAGCCGGTCTTTGCATCGGACGGACCGAAACCGCGCCCGAAGCCGAGCTTGGCAGCTTCGCGCAAGCGGACATTGCCATGCGCGACGGGCCGCACTTCGCCCGCAAGACTTACCTCGCCCAGCCAGACGCTGCGATCGGGTAGCGGCTTGTCTGCCAGCGCGCTGACGAGGGCGGCGGCAACGGCAAGGTCGGCGGCAGGGTCCGACAGGCGATACCCGCCCGCGACATTGAGATAGACTTCCGCCGAGCTGAAATTTAGCCCGCAGCGCGATTCCAGCACGGCCAGCAGCATGGCAAGGCGGCCATTGTCCCATCCGACTACCGCGCGGCGCGGCGTAGCGCCCGATTGCAGGCGCACGATAAGGGCCTGGATTTCTACCAGGACCGGCCGTGTTCCCTCCATCGCCGGAAACACCGCGCTGCCCGCCATGGGCCGGTCGCGTTCCGACAGGAACAGCATCGAGGGATTCTCGACCTCTTCCAGCCCCTCGCTCGCCATGGAGAAGACGCCGATTTCGTCGACTGCGCCGAAGCGGTTCTTGAGCGCACGCAGGATGCGGTACTGGTGCGAGCGTTCGCCTTCGAAGCTCATCACCACGTCGACCATGTGTTCGAGCACGCGCGGGCCGGCGATACTGCCATCCTTGGTCACGTGCCCGACGAGCACCAGCGCCACGCCGTTCTCCTTGGCGTAGCGGATCAGTTCGAACGCGCACCCCCGCACCTGGCTGACCGTTCCGGGCGCACCCTCGATCGTGTCGGAATGCATCGTCTGGATGGAATCGATCACGAGGAACTTGGGCGGGGCCATCGTGCCAAGCGTAGTCAGGATGTCGCGCACGCCGGTCGCCGCGGCCAGTTTCACGGGTGCATCGGACAGGCCGAGCCGCGA
The DNA here is from genome assembly GCF_020171365.1 of Qipengyuania gaetbuli. Lineage (NCBI taxonomy): Bacteria > Pseudomonadati > Pseudomonadota > Alphaproteobacteria > Sphingomonadales > Erythrobacteraceae > Qipengyuania > Qipengyuania gaetbuli. The sequence continues at coordinate 24,391 of NZ_JAIUZO010000001.1, forward strand.
TGCGCGCATCCGTACCTGTCCGGCCGCTTCTTCGCCGCTCACATAGACGACGCCGTGCCCTTCCCGCGCGACCTTTGCCGCGGCCTGCAAAAGCAGTGTCGATTTGCCGATGCCGGGATCGCCGCCCATCAGGATCGCGCTGCCCGGCACGAGGCCGCCGCCAAGGGCCCGGTCGAATTCGGCAAGGCCGGTCTTCTGGCGAACGGGCATTTCGCCCGGTTTGTCGAGGTCGACGAATTCCACCGCGCGACCGCCGCTCGACAGATCGTGCTTCAGCGAGAAGACCGTCGCGGGCGCATCTTCGACCAGCGTGTTCCATTCCGCGCAATCGGCGCACTGGCCCTGCCAGCGGTGCGAAACACCGCCACAGGCCTGACAGACATAGCGTTTCTTGGGTTTAGCCATCCACAAGAGCTAGCCGGAACATTTGAGGAACGCAATTGCCAATCCATGCGATGATGTGCACAAGGATGGCGATGCGGCAGAAGGAACTGAGGATCGCGCTCGTCTGCTACGGCGGGGTCAGCCTGGCGGTCTATATGCACGGCGTCACGCGGGAGCTGTGGCACCTCGCCCGTGCGAGCCGCGATTACCATTCCGGCGTAGCGCCGCGCAGAGGAGTGGACGGGGTCTACACCGAACTGCTGGCCGCCATCGAAGACAAGCACGCCCTGCGGCTGCGCGTCGTGCCCGACATCATGAGCGGGGCCAGTGCGGGCGGCATCAACGCGGTGTTCCTCGCGCAGGCTATCCATTCGGGGCAGAGCCTGGAGCCGCTGACCGACCTGTGGCTGGAAGTCGCCGATGTCGACATCCTCACCGATCCCGATGCCAAGCTGCGCTGGCGCGGCGGCAAGATCTGGGCGCAGCCGGTCGCCAGCTTCATCCTTAGCCGTCCGGGTACCGAACTGGCCGAGCAGGTCGCGCCGGAAACCCGCGCAGAGGTGCGGCGCAAGGTATCGCACCTAATCCGTGGCCGCTGGTTCGAGCCGCCCTTTTCGGGGCTCGGCTTTTCCAAGCTGTTGGAGCGTGCATTCACCGCCATGGCGGCCGCGCCGCACGAGGCACCGCTCCTGCCGCCGGGCCACCCGCTCGACCTCTTCGTTACGACGACGGACTTCCACGGCTATCGCGAACTGCTGCGGCTCAACAGCCCCGCGGTGGTGGAGGATACGGAGCACCGCCTGCCCATTGCGCTGAGGGCCAAGACCCCGCTCGAAGGCGGGCACGATCTGGCCAACCCGCTGGAACTGGTCTTTGCCGCCCGCGCGACGGCGAGTTTCCCCGGCGCCTTCCCTCCGCTGAGGGTCAAGGAAATCGACCTGCTAGCCGCCGAAACCGGCAGGCACTGGCCGGGCAAGGCGGAATTCCTCGACCGGATCATGCCGGTCCATGTGATGCGCGGGGAGACGCAGAATGTCTCGCTGATTGACGGGTCGGTGCTCGTCAACAAGCCTTTCGCCGGGGCGATGACGGCGCTGCGTGGCCGTCCTGCCCAGCGCGAGGTCGATCGCCGCTTCGTCTATGTCGATCCGCGTCCCGAGGGCTTGAACCCTCGTGATGAAAGGCTGGCGCGCGATGTCGGTTTCTTCTCCGCCATCTTCGGCTCGCTATCCACGATCCCGCGCGAACAGCCGATCCGCGACAACCTCGAACAGCTGCAGGAACAGAGCCGGGAGGCGGAACGGCTCGGTCGTATTGTCGCAGCGCTCCGGCCCGAGGTCGACGCCACGGTCGAGCGCCTGTTCGGACGGACCCTGTTCCTCGACCGTCCGACGCCAAAGCGGCTCAAGGCATGGCGGCAGAAGGCCCAGCAGGCAGCCGCGCAGCAGGCGGGGTATGCCTTCCACTCCTATGCGCAGGCCAAGTTCAGCGGGATCGTGACGCGGCTTGCGCGGCTCGCTTATGAGGTGGCGCCTTCGCTCCACCTGCCCGATCCCCTTGCAGTCGAGGAAGTGCTGCGGGAAGAACTGGGCCGCCGCGGCCTGGTGAAATTGTCGGAAGGCACTTCCGGTGCAACGCCCGAGGCAATCGGCTTCTTCCGCGAGCACGACATCGGTTTCCGCATCCGCCGCCTGCGTTTGCTGGCTCGCCGGCTCGCCCGCGACTGGGAGGCCGATCCCGACATCCCGGACGATGCGCTGGAGAAAGGTCGCGACGCGATCTACGCGATCCTCGCGCTCTATTTCGAGAAGGAAGGTGTTGCCTCGCTCGGCGACGATTTCGGGGACGTGGCGCAGCATGTCCTCGCCGATCCGGGGCGGCTGCTCGACACGCTGGATGCCAAGCGCCACCTGATCGAAACAGACGATGAGGCGGAAGTCATGCTGGCCGATGCACTCGAACTGATGCCGGCAAACCTCAAGCGGCGCATGCTGTTCGCCTATCTCGGCTTCCCGTTTTACGACGTTGCCACCTTGCCGCTGCTGCGCAACGAAGGGCTGACCGAATTCGATCCGGTCAAGGTGGACCGCATCAGCCCAGACGATGCGCGCAGCATACGCGACGGTGGCACCTCGGCCACCCTGCGCGGCATCGAGTTCTACAATTTCGGCGCGTTCTTCAGCCGCTCCTATCGCGAAAACGATTACCTGTGGGGCCGCCTCCATGGAGCGGAACGGATGATCGATCTTGTATGCTCCACCATGGAGCACGAGCATGACGAACCGCTGCTGCGCGCCTTCAAGCGCAAGGCGTTTCTCGCCATCCTCGACGAGGAATATGCCTCCGGACGATGTGCGCGCAGCCTGCTCGACGAAGTTCGCGCCGAGGTGCTGGAACGGGTCGTCTGACCTATTCCGCCTCGAGGCTCTGGTAGATCGCGCTGACGAAGGCATCGGGGCCGATGAACCCCTCGCCCCGGTTGAACCCGGCCAGAGGCTTGGCAGCGACCGCTTCTTCCACGCTGGCACCGCCATCCTTCAGCGTGCGAACCAGCGCGACTGCTTCGCCGATCATCGCGCGGTAGGCGACGAGGCCCGCCTTGTCGCTCATCGGGCCGTGGCCCGGAATGACCTGCGTCTTGTCGTCGATCGCCCTGATGACCGTGTCGAGCGAGGTTATGGCATGGAGCACGTTGCCGCCCGATTCCAGGTCGATGAAGGGATAGCCCGGGCTGTTGAAATAGAGATCGCCCATGTGGACGATGTTGTCTTCCTTCCAGAACACCACGCTGTCGCCATCGGTGTGCCCGCCGCCGACGAACATTACGTCGATCGTGTCGCCGTTGCGATGCATGCGTACGCCCTGTTCATAGGTCACCACGGGTAGCGCCGCAGCGGGTGCGGGCGGGACCTCGAAGCGCCCGGAGCTTCCCTCAATCATGCGCGCGCGCACGTTGTGATGCGCGAAGATGAGCGCGCCCTTCTCGCCGAAATTCTCGTTCCCGCCGGTATGGTCGAAATGCCAGTGCGTGTTGATGACGAAGGCCGGGGGCGATGCACCGAGCGCCGTAACTGCCGCCTCGATCTTCTCGCTGAGCGGGGCGAACTGGTCGTCGATCAGGATGGTGCCGTCCTCGCCATGGCTGACCCCGATATTGCCGCCTGCGCCGAACAGCACTGCGATGCCGGGCGCGAGCTGCTGCGCCTTGATTTCCACTTGGCTGAAATCGCGCTGGGCATGAACGGGCGAGGCAAGGAGCACGGCTGCCCCTGCCAGAATGATGGCTTTGCTGTTCATGAAGTCTCCCCTTTCGCAGCGACGCTAGAGGGGAGCAATCAACCTGTCGAGCCTGCGCGGATCAACCGCCGAAAGCGTCCTTCAGCTTGTCGAAGAAGCTGCGACTTTCCGGGCATTCGTCGCCGGTTTCCAGTTCGCGGAACTGTTCGAGCAGCGCGCGCTGTTCCTTGGTCAGCTTCGTCGGAGTTTCGACCGCGATTTCCACGACCATGTCGCCGCGCCCGCGTCCCTGGAGGACCGGCATGCCTGCACCGCGCTGGCGCAGCTGCTTGCCCGACTGGATGCCCGCCGGGATTTCCAGCGTGAGTTCTTCACCGTCGAGGCCGGGTATCTCGATCGAACCGCCGAGGGCCGCCTTGGTGAAGCTGATCGGCACGCGGGTCGCCAGCGTGGTCCCTTCGCGCACGAAGATCGGGTGCTGCTTTACATGGACGAAGATGTAGAGGTCGCCGGGGGCCGCACCGCGCGGACCGGCCTCGCCCTTGCCCGACAGGCGGATGCGGGTACCGGTATCGACGCCGGGCGGAATGTCGATCTGCAGCTTCTGCGGACGGTCGACCTGCCCTTCCCCGCGGCAATCGCGGCAGGGGCTGGTGATAATCTCGCCCGCACCGTGACAGTTGGGACAGGGCCGTTCGACGACGAAGAAGCCCTGCTTTGCGCGGACCTTGCCCTGGCCGGCGCACAGATTGCAGGTGCGCTTCTGCGTGCCCGGCGTAGCGCCCGAACCCTGGCAGGTGTCGCAGGTCTGGCTGACCTCGATCTCGATTTCGGAAGACTTGCCGTGGAAGGCCTCTTCCAGCGTGACTTCCATGTCGTAGCGCAGGTCTGCGCCGCGGCGTGCCTGGGCACGGCCACCGCCACCGAATGCGCTGCCGAAAATGGTCTCGAAGATATCGCCGATGTCGCCGAAATCGGCACCCGGATGGCCGCCGCCACCGCCGTTCATGCCTTGCGTGAAGGCGGCATGGCCGAAGCGGTCGTAGGCCGCTCGCTTCTGCGGGTCCTTGAGGCAGTCGTAAGCTTCGGAGACGGCCTTGAACTTGGCCTCGTTCTCCTTGCAGCCCTGGTTACGGTCGGGATGGTATTTCATCGCGAGCTTGCGATAGGCGGACTTGATCGTCGCCCCGTCGGCATCGCGGCTCACCCCGAGCTGCTCGTAATAGTCGATATCGGTCGCTGACATGGTTCAAATGCCTAGCCGCCACCGGGGCCAAAGGGCACCGGCGGCGACGAGGCTTTCATCAACAGTCTCAGTTCTTCGCGTCTTCGTCGACTTCGGAGAATTCGGCATCGACGACGTCTTCGTCGCTGCCTGCATCGCCGCTGTCGCCGGCCGGAGCTTCGGAGGAAGCTTTGGCCTGCTCCTGCTCGTAGATGGACTGGCCCATCTTCATGGCCGACTGCGAAAGCTCCTGCGCCTTGGCATTGATGTCTGCTGCATCATCGCCTTCGAGCGCGGTCTTGAGCGCTGCGACCTTTTCTTCGACTTCGCTCTTCAGCGAAGCGTCGATCTTGTCGCCGTGCTCTTCGAGCTGCTTTTCGGTTGCGTGGACGAGGCTGTCGGCCTGGTTGCGGGCTTCGGCACCTTCGCGGCGCTTCTTGTCCTCGTCGGCGAACTTCTCTGCGTCCTGCACCATCTGCTCGATATCGGCGTCGGTGAGACCACCGGAGGCCTGGATGCGGATCTGCTGTTCCTTGCCGGTACCCTTGTCCTTGGCCGACACGTTGACGATGCCGTTGGCGTCGATGTCGAAAGTGACCTCGACCTGCGGAACGCCGCGCGGCGCGGGCGGGATGCCGACCAGGTCGAACTGGCCGAGCAGCTTGTTGTCCGCGGCCATTTCACGTTCGCCCTGAAACACGCGGATCGTCACGGCCTGCTGGTTGTCTTCAGCGGTCGAGTAAGTCTGCGTCTTCTTGGTCGGGATCGTGGTGTTGCGGTCGATCATGCGGGTGAACACGCCGCCCAGCGTCTCGATGCCGAGTGACAGCGGGGTCACGTCGAGCAGCAGCACATCCTTGACGTCGCCCTGAAGGACGCCGGCCTGGATGGCGGCACCCATGGCCACCACTTCATCGGGGTTCACGCCGGTGTGCGGCTTGGAACCGAAGAAGCCTTCGACCACTTCGCGCACCTTGGGCATGCGGGTCATCCCGCCGACCATGATGACTTCGTCGATCTCGTCCTTCGTGACGCCGGCATCGGCCAGTGCCTTCTTGCACGGTTCGAGCGTGCGCTGGATGAGGTCGCCGACCATCTTTTCGAGGTCCGAACGGCTGATCGTTTCGACCAGGTGCAGCGGGGTGGACGAGCCACCTTCCATGCGGGCGGTGATGAAGGGCAGGTTGACTTCGGTGGTCTGGGCCGAGCTCAGCTCGATCTTGGCCTTTTCCGCCGCTTCCTTCAGGCGCTGCAGAGCGAGCTTGTCGCTCTTCAGGTCCATGTTTTCCTTCTTCTTGAACTGGTCGGCCAGCCATTCGACGATCGCGCTGTCGAAGTCTTCGCCGCCCAGAAATGTGTCGCCATTGGTCGACTTCACTTCGAAGACGCCGTCACCGATCTCGAGGATCGAGACGTCGAAGGTGCCGCCGCCGAGGTCGTAGACGGCAATCGTCTTGCCATCGTCCTTCTCGAGGCCATAGGCCAGCGCGGCCGCGGTCGGCTCGTTGATGATGCGCAGCACTTCGAGACCGGCGATCTGGCCGGCGTCCTTGGTCGCCTGGCGCTGCGCGTCGTTGAAGTATGCCGGAACGGTAATGACGGCCTGCGTCACGGTTTCGCCGAGATAGCTTTCGGCGGTTTCCTTCATCTTCTGCAGGATGAAGGCCGAGATCTGCGAGGGGCTGTAGTCTTCGCCGCCGGCCTTGACCCATGCGTCGCCGTTCTTGCCCTTGACGATGTCATAGGGGACCAGCTCGGTGTCCTTCTTGGTCACCGGGTCGTCGAAGCGGCGGCCGATCAGGCGCTTGACCGCGAAAACCGTGTTGTCGGGATTGGTGACCGCCTGGCGCTTGGCAGGCTGGCCGATCAGGCGCTCGCCATCCTTGGTGAAGGCGACGATCGAGGGCGTCGTGCGCGCGCCTTCGGAATTCTCGATGACCTTGGGCTTTCCGCCGTCCATCACGGCAACGCAGCTGTTGGTGGTGCCGAGGTCGATACCGATTACTTTAGCCATGGTTTCCCCATAAGTTTCACATTGTTGGACACCGCGCGATTGGATCCCCACGAAGGGCGGAACCGGTCGGCGGCTCGTTCGGGTGGTGTGTTACTCAGGCGATATAGGTGCGGTTTCGCTTGGCACAAGGGAGGTCCCCCGCTAGTTTTTTCGGTCTCAGACAGGAGGGAAAATTACCGATGATGAAACCCGTTTTTGCCGCCATGATGCTCGCCGGGACCAGCCTGGGCCTCGCCGCCTGCGGTGGTGCAGAGACCGAAGCGCCCGCCGCAACCGATGATGCCGCCGGCCTCGAAATCGCCAATGCACGCATGGTCCTGCCTGCTGTCGCCGGCAATCCTGCCGCGATCTATTTCGACCTCAAGAACAATGGCGAGCGCGGCGTGGCCGTGCGCAAGGCCGAAGTCGCCGGTGCCGGCAAGACCGAAGTCCACGGCACGATGGAATGGGACGGCAAGATGGAAATGAGCGAGACGGGACCGCAGGCCGTGCAGCCCGGCGAAACGCTCAAGTTCGAACCCGGCGGCCTGCACGTCATGGTGTTCGATCTCTCGCCCGATCTCGTCTCGGGCAGTGAAACCGCGATGACCCTGACCGTCGCCGGCGGCAAGGCCGCGACCTTCAACGTTCCGATCCAGGAAGCCGGGGACGATCGCTGAACGACTTGCGCGACACGCTCGGGGTCGAAAGCCACACCGCCGCTTCCGCGACTTGCGAGATCGGCGGGCAGCGGGCGCTGACCCCGGGCGAAGTCGCGCTTGCCCGCAGCGTGTTCGGGGATGCCATAGACTATGCCCGCGTGACCGTGCGCCGGCGCAAGTGGTTCCCCTTCCAGCCACGCCGCGTCACCATGGCGCCGCGCGGGCATCTGCATTTCCATCCACGCTCGGAAAACTACTGCGACGATTTCTCGCACGCCAATGTGCTGCGCCAGGGCCTTTTCATCCACGAGATGGTGCATGTCTGGCAGGTCCAGACCCTCGGCCAGTGGTATCTCGTGACAAGGCGGATGCCCTGGGCGCGCTATGACTACAGCCTCAAGCCGGGATGGAAGCTGGAACGCTATGGCATCGAACAACAGGCCGAAATCGTGAAGCACGCCTTCTGGCTGCGGAATGGCATCAAGGTCGCCGGTGTCGCCGATGCGGCCCCTTACGAAATGCTCGTTAGATTTGCCGGGGCGGACGCATGACCGAGTTCGAATTCGTCTTCCTGCTTTATGCCCTGCTGCTGGGCCTTTCGCTGATCGAATTGCTGGCCGGCATGGGCCGCGCGCTGGAACTCAAGTTCGCCAGCGACGCCGGAGGCCAGAGCTTCAAGATTGGGTGGTTGACCCCGGCCCTTGCGGTTTTCGTGATGCTGGACCTGTTGAGCTTCTGGATCTTCGCATGGCGCGTGCGTGACCTCATGACGGTCAGTGCATTCTCGCTCCTTGCGGTAATGATGTTCGCCTCGTCCTATTACCTTGCCGCGCGGCTCGTTTTCCCGAGCGAACCCGACCGCTTCGCCGATCTCGATACGCATTACCAGAGGGTGAAAGGTGTGGTCATGGCTATCCTGATCGCCCTGGTCGGGGTGCAATGGCTCTACCTGCTTTCTATCGAGAGCATCCGCGCCGGCCTGCTGACACCGCTCGCCGCGGGCATGACGCTGTTACTGGTCGGACTGATGGCGGCGATGATCTTCGTCCGCTCTCCTCGCTGGAGCCTGATACTGCTCCTCTTGCTGGTGGCGCGGTACCTCGTCATTTACGCGATCTGATCCTCGACAGGCACTGCGCGTTCATTCAGGTGCAAGGTCTCAGGGGCAAAAGTGCCCGGGCCCGGCAAGGTGGGAGGCATTCTTGGACAAACGGTACCTGTTTTCGGTCGCAGCAGTCTTCGCACTAGGAGTGCATCCCCTTCCTGCCGCTGCCCAGGACGGACCGGATTCCGCAGCCCTCGTGGAGCAAGCCCTCGCCGAAGCCCGTCGTGCGCAACCGAACATCGAGGTGCAGGCGCTCACCTGCGCGGAAAACCAGCGCCAGATCGCGATAAGCGACGGCGTGACGATCCTTTACCCCTGCGGCCTCAGGGACGTGGTCGAGGACAGATTTGACGCGACCATGCTCGTCACACTGTTGCTCGCAGAGCCTGCCGCGATCGTGCCAACCTTCGACAAGGGCGTTCCCCTGCCCGAAGCCGTTGCAGCGATCGGTGCGGCAGCGCTTGGAGCGGGGCTCGATCCGGAAACAGGTGTCGAGAAAATACAGCGCAATGCTGCAGCGCGCTCAGGCGAGCCCAGTCCGCCTCTTTCCGCCTATCTCGCCCGCGATTCCAAGGCTTACAAGCAAGAGGTCGCCCGCGCCGAGAGCGAGGATAACCTGCGCCGGACCTCCGAACGCAGCGAGGAACGTCGCCGTGAACGCGCTGCGGAAGAACGGGCCGAGGAGCAGGCACAGGAAGCCCGTTACCGCTCGGTCACCGATTTCCTCAATCTGGCCCATGCGCAGGGCTTCTGTCCGGCCGACGGTCGCGCCTTCCTGAAGCGTGCGACGGCCTATTCGACCAGTCCGTTACAGAACGACCGGCCGATGGGCCTGTGGGCGGACGACCGCCGCCATGCGCTGGAGCCCTATCTCAACGACATGACCCGCTGCCGCTGAGGCAGCCTCAGTCGTAGTTCACGCCGGGCAGCCCCTGCCCGCCATCGGCGATGAAGGCGTCGATCCGCTCTTCCAGCACCGGAAGCGGGACGGACCCGAGCGAAAGCACAACATCGTGGAACTTGCGGATGTCGAACGCGGGCCCAAGCTCGCTTTCGGCTTTCGCACGCACGCGGCGGATGGTCATTTCGCCGAGCTTGTAGGCCAGCGCCTGGCCCGGCCAGCTGATGTAGCGATCGACCTCGGTCCCGACCTCGTGCTGCGACAGGGCGGTGCGCGAGGCGAGGTATTCCATCGCCTGTTCGCGGGTCCAGCCATAGTGGTGGATTCCCGTGTCGATGACGAGGCGCACCGCGCGCCACATCTCGTAGCTCAGCTGGCCGAAGCGTTCGTAGGGCGTGCGGTAGATGCCCATCTCGTTGCCAAGATACTCGGTATAGAGGCCCCAGCCCTCACCAAAACCCGAGAAATAGACCTGTCGGCGAAAGGGAGGCGCTTCTTCGCGTTCGAGTGCGATGGCGGCCTGGAAGGAATGGCCGGGCGCGCATTCGTGCATCGTCAGAGCCGGGATATTGTATACCGGCCGCGACGGCAGGTCGTAGGTGTTGATCTGGCAGTAATCGAGCCCGCCCCGCCCTGCGGTATAGAAAGGCGCGATGGCAGGGTCGACGGGTCGCAGGCCGTTCCGGTAGCGCGGCAGGAAACCGAAATATTCGTCGAGGCGATCGTCCACGCGTTTTGCCGCATAGGCCGCAACGCCCATTAGCTCGTCGGGAGTCCTCGCCACGAACTGCGGGTCAGTGCGAAGGAAGGCGACGAATTCCGCCAAGGTGCCCTCGAACCCTGCCTCGGCTTTCACCTTCTCCATTTCGTCAGTGATCCGCGCGACCTCTGCCAAGCCGATCCGATGGATTTCCTCCGCCGTCAGGTCGAGCGTGGTGTATTCGCGAATCTGCTGCGCATAATATTCACTGCCTTCCGGGAATTCGCGGGCCCCAAGTGTCTCGCGGGTTGCAGGCACATATTCCTCGCGGAAGAAGGCGAGGAAATCACGGTAGGCGGGCGTCACGCCTTGCGTGATAGCCGCCCTCCCTTCGGCCAGCAGGCGTGCTTTTTCAGCCTCTGAGAATCGCTCGGGCATCTGAGCGAATGCGCCCCAGAATGGGCTCTGTTCCGGGTCATCGACGACATAAGCGACGAGCGAAGCATCGCGCCCCTCCAGCGTCACCCTTGGCACGCTGAAGCCTCGCGACAGACCGGCGCGGGCATTGGCCTTCTGTTCAGAGAAATAGCGCGGGATGTCGCGTAGGCGGCCAATGTAGCGCTCGTATTGCTCCACCGTGGCAAAGCCCCGGCGTGCCGCAAGATAGCTCCAGAAATTGTTGTCGCTGTCGAAGGGCATTTCCCACTCGCGGAAGCGGGCATCGCCGATTTCCGTTTCGAGCAGGTGGCGGAAAACCGCCGCATCGATCCGCCCCCGTGCCGATAGGGTCGCCGCGTCGATCGCGTCGAGCCGGGCAAGCATCTCTTCGGCATAACCGGCACGGGCCATGTTGGCTTCCGGCGTGACCGACCACAGCTGCGCGCCTTGCGAGGTAGACCCGTCGGCCTCCACGACCTGCCCGTAATCGGCAAGGCGCTGCTTGTGCCAGCTGTCGGCCAGCGCCAGCACCGCCGCGTCGTCGGCCAGCGCGGGAGATGCACACAGGGCGGCAAGGACCGCCATCGATTTGAAAGCGGTCCTCATGCTCAACCCCTCGTCAGGCAAAATCAGTCGGGTTTCTTGGCGACGCCGACCATGGCCGGGCGCAGCAGGCGATCCTTGATCTTGTAACCTGCCTGCATCTCCTGGACGATGGTGCCCGGCTCGACCTCGTCGGTCGGGATTTCCATCATCGCCTGGTGCTCGTTCGGGTCGAGCGGCATGCCCATCGCGGCGACGCGGGTGATGCCGTTCTGCGTGAACACCTTGTCCAGCTCGCGGCGGGTCGCCTCGATACCCGCGATGAAGCCTTTCAGCTTCTCGTCTTCGCGCTGTTCTGCCGGAATGGCATCGAGCGCACGGCCGAGGTTGTCGGCCACGCTCAGGATATCGCGGGCGAAACCGGTTGCGGCATAGTTGCGGGCGTCCTGGATGTCCTTTTCCATGCGGCGGCGCACGTTCTGCGTTTCGGCGCGGGCATAGAGCGCATCCTGCTTGGCAGCTTCGAGATCGCTGCGCAGGCTGGCGAGCGCGTCTTCGAGCGAATCCGCTCCGCCTTCATCGTCCTCGCCATTGTCGCGCAGGTGTTCCGGCACGCCTTCCATCTCGCGCGCCACTTCCTCGTCGACCGCACTGTCCTGCGGTTCGTTGTTGTTTCCGTTGCTCACTGATTAACCCTGTCAGCCAATTCTCTTGCCCAATGATCGGGCCGTGAAATCCACCATGGGGACGACGCGCGCGTAATTCAACCGAGTCGGGCCGATCACGCCCAGCACGCCGACCACCTTTCCGTCGCGGTCGCGGTAGGGCGCGGCGATGACGGAGGAGCCGGAAAGCGCGAACAGGCGGTTCTCGCTGCCGATGAAAATCCGCAAGGCTTCTGCCTCGCGCGCATTCTCCAGCAGGGCGGCGACCGACTGCTTGTTTTCGAGGTCGTCGAGGAGGGAGCGCACCCGCTCGATATCGGAGAGCGCGGTCTCGTCGAGCAGGTTCGCCTGTCCTCGCACAATCAGGACAGGCCGGTCGGCAGTATCCTGCGTCCAGGTGGCAAGCCCCCGCGCAACCAGATCGCGGCTTGCCTCGTCGAGCGCGCTACGCCCGCTCGCGATCTCCTGTTCAACCATGCGCGCAGCCTCGGCCAGCGTGCGGCCGGAACTGCGAGCGGTGAGGTAATTGCTAGCCTGTTCGAGTGATACGCCAAGTGCGCCGGACGGCACGGCGAGGATGCGATTTTCTACATGGCCATCCTCGCCCACCAGCACGGCCAGTACGCGGTTCGCATCGAGCGGTGTGAGCGATATTTGCGACAGGCGTGGTTCGCGCCGGGGGACCATGACCATGCCCGCTGCCCCGGAAAGATCGGACAACAGGGCGCTGGTTTCCTCCAGTGCGCGCTCGATCGGGCCGGGCTCGCCGAGGCGCTGCTCGATAGCTGCACGTTCTTCCCGTGTTGGCTCGGCCACCTGCATCATCGCGTCCACGAACAGGCGCAGGCCGCTTTCGGTGGGCATCCGTCCGGCGCTGGTATGCGGAGCCGCGAGGAGGCCGCGATGTTCAAGCTCCGCCAGCACCGAGCGGATCGAGGCCGGTGAAAGGTTCACCCCGCCCTCGCCCGCAAGCGCCTTCGACCCAACGGGCGTACCCGTGTCGAGATAGCCCTCGACCACGAGGCGGAAGATTTCGCGGGCGCGGTCAGACAGGTCGGTGAGCGGAGGGCCGTTCATACCCCCCTATCTAGCCGCTCCCCTTGCGGCCTCAAGGGGCTTGCTCCAAAGCCGTGCACGAGATTCGACTGCATTGGAGACACAAATGCGACCTTCCGGACGCGCGCCCGACGAGATGCGCGCTATCACCATCGAAACCGGCTACACCAAGCACGCCGAAGGCAGTTGCCTCATCAGTTTCGGTGAAACGAAGGTGCTGTGCACCGCCAGCGTGGAGCGGAACGTGCCGCCGTGGATGCGCGGCAAGGGCGAAGGTTGGGTCACGGGTGAATATTCAATGCTCCCCCGCGCGACCCACACGCGTGGCCAGCGCGAAGCGGCCAAGGGCAAGCAGAGCGGAAGAACGCAGGAAATACAGCGTCTTATCGGACGTAGCTTGCGCGCTGTCGTGGACCTGCGGAAGCTCGGCGAACGCCAGATCACCCTCGATTGCGACGTGATCCAGGCCGACGGCGGCACGCGGACGGCCTCGATCTCGGGCGCATGGGTGGCCCTGCGCCTTGCAGTGGACGGCTTGATGAAAAGCGGCGACATCGTCGAGGATCCGATCGGAGCCAAGGTCGCCGCGATTTCCTGCGGCATCTACAACGGCACACCGGTGCTCGACCTCGATTATCCCGAAGACAGCTCGGCCGATGCCGATGCAAACTTCGTGCTGATCGAAGGCGGCAAGATCGCCGAGGCACAGGCCACGGCCGAAGGTGCGCCCTATGACGAGGAAGCGTTCCTGCGCCTCCTGCGCCTCGCCCAGATGGGCTGCGCTCAGGTCTTCCGCGCCCAGGACGAGGCGACGCGCAAGTGACCCGCCGGATCGGTTCGGGAAGCCTCGTGATTGCCACGCACAATGCGGGCAAGCTGAAGGAGATTTCCGCCCTCCTCGCGCCGCATGGCGTGAAGTGCATCTCGGCGGGATCACTGGGCCTGCCCGAACCGGCCGAAACCGGCACGACTTTCGTGCAGAATGCCCTGTTGAAGGCGCGGGCTGCGGCAGAGGCTTCGGGCCTTCCCGCGCTGGCCGACGACAGCGGGTTGTCAGTCGAGGCGCTGGACGGCCGTCCGGGTGTCTATACCGCCGACTGGGCGGAGCGGCAGTGGTTCGAAGGCGATCCGGGGCGCGACTGGTACATGGCCATGGGCAAGGTCGAAGGGATGCTGCAGCAGAAGGGCGACGGTGTGGACCGTTCCTGCGCCTTCCACTGCGTGCTGGCAATCGCATGGCCCGACGGCGAGATGGCGGTTTACGAAGGCACTGCGCCGGGCACGCTAACCTGGCCTCCGCGGGGGACGCTGGGCTTCGGTTACGACCCCGTGTTTGTGCCGCGGGGCATGGAGCAGACTTTCGCGGAGATCGATCCGGAAGAAAAGCACCGCATCAGCCACCGCGCCGATGCCTTTGCCAAGCTCGTCGCCGAGCAGTTCGCCTAGTAGGCTTTACGGCCCCAGACATTGCCAGCGGGCCAGTACCGGCACACCAGCACGTCCCATCCGTGGTCGTTCACGACCGAGCAGCCGACTTCCTGCGTGTCGCGCCAGATGACCTGCGTGTAGTGGGCGACATCCGCCCATTTGCCGGTGCGCGAGATTTCGGGGAAGTTGCCGTGCCGGTAGTGCCGCTTTTCGTCGATGAACATGTTGACCATGGTTTCGACCGGCCATTGTCCGGCCGTACCCATCCAAAGGTTCTCGCCCGTGCCGTTACGCACCGCGTTGTCCGCATGCTGGAGCCTGCCCATGCTGGCGAGCTCGTGCCCCCACTGCTTGGCCTCGCGTTCCAGCGCGCGGTTCCATTTGAGCTTCGGCAAGCCCAGCGCCTCGCGCTCGCGGTTGTGAAGCGCTAGGATGTGCGACGCCTGGCGATCGCTCATCCGGTTGTCATATCGCGCTTCGGGCAGCCCCGAGGCACTGCGCGCGCTTGCAGCAACGCTCGCACCCGTGGCACAGAGCATTCCGAGAGATGCCAGTACGGCAGCAAGAAGTTTCGACCCGTCCATTGCCCGCGATTAAACAGCGCGCACCTTAAAGATCAATGAAGGCACACTTGGCCAAAGCCCTCTACATTCACTGGCCCTTCTGCCTCGCAAAGTGCCCTTATTGCGACTTCAACAGCCATGTGCGCGAACGCACCGACATGGCGGTTTGGGAAGCGGCACTTCTGTCCGACATGCGCCGCGAAGCAGGTCAGGCCGGATCACAGGAACGGCTCGCAAGTATCTTTTTTGGTGGGGGAACTCCGTCACTCATGCCTCCTGCACTGGTGGGAAGACTGCTTGAGGAAGCGGAGCATTTGTGGGGCTTCGAGGACGGGATCGAGATCACGCTGGAAGGCAATCCGTCGTCCGTCGAAGCGGCGAATTTCGCATCGCTGGCGAGCGTCGGAGTGAACCGCGTATCGCTGGGCGTTCAGTCATTGCGCGACGAAACGCTCCGTTTTCTGGGCAGGTTGCACGGCGCGCAGGAAGCGCTCGACGCGCTGGAGACTGCTCAGAGCCATTTCGAGCGGGTTTCGATCGACCTCATCTATGCTCGCCCCGACCAGTCGATGGCAGATTGGGAGAAAGAGCTGGCGCAGGCGCTGGCGCTCGGAACCGATCATCTCTCGCTCTACCAGCTGACGATAGAGCCCACGACGCGCTTTGCGACAGATGTGCGGCGAGGCGTGTTCACGCCGCTCGAGGACGATCCCGCAGCCGACCTCTTCGCCCTGACCCGCGAGATGACCGCCGCTGCAGGCCTTCCGGCCTACGAGATCAGCAATCACGCGCGGACCGGCCAGGAAAGTCGGCACAATCTCACATACTGGCGATACCAGGACTATTGCGGAATCGGACCCGGCGCGCACGGAAGGCGTGGCGGCGTAGCGACGACGCGGCACAAGAAACCGGAGAATTACCTCGCCGCGGTGGAGGCGCAGGGGGACGGCATTGCTGAAGCGCGCACACTGACCTTGCGTGAACAGGCATCAGAGGCCCTGCTGATGGGTTTGCGCCTCAACGAAGGCGTCGACCTCGACGATATGTCCCGCCGCTTCGGCGTCGTGAAGGAAGACCTCGTGGATGACGCCAAGCTGGCGCTCTATCGCGACCTCGGCCTCGCATGGTCGAAGGACGAGCGGATCGGCGTCACCGAGGCAGGAATGCCGCTGCTCGATGCCTTGCTAGGCGAGCTTGTTCCCGCAGAACTGGTCGAGGGGTGAGCAGCCCCGAATGCCTCGAGGCGTGGCAGAGCCACCTTGCCCTGGCCCAGAGACGCTCGGCACACACGGTGCGTGCCTATGCCGCGGCCGCACGGCGACTGATGGTGCGTCTCGACCTCGAAACTTTCGAGGATGTAGCGACCCTGTCGGCGCAGGAAGTCAGGGCACATCTGGCGTCGCGGCGCAGCGACGGGCTGGCGAACGCATCGGCGGCGCGGGAGCTGTCCGCGCTGAAGGGCTTCATCGCCTTTGCCAAGGCGCAGGCCGGGCATGACGTCACGCAGCCCCCGCGTCTTCGCGGGCCGCGCTTGAAGAAGGGCCTGCCCCGCCCGGTGTCGCCCGACGACGCGCAAGGCTTGGCCGAAACCGTAGATGCGCTTGCTGCTGAAGAATGGATCGGCGCGCGCGACCGGGCTGTCCTGCTGCTGCTATATGGTGCCGGCCTGCGCATTTCGGAGGCGCTTTCCCTGACCGGAGCAGACCTGCCGCTGGGAGAGCGGCTGACCGTGACCGGCAAGGGCTCGAAACAACGCGTGGTGCCGATCCTGCCGATCGTGCGTGAGGCGGTCGAGGAATATTGCCACCTCAACCCCTGGCCGACCGGGCGCGAAGATCCGGTCTTCCGCGGTGCGAAAGGTGGCCCGCTGTCGCAGGGCGTCGTCCAGAAAGCGACAGCACAAGCCCGCCGCGCGCTCGGCCTCCCCGATACGGCGACGCCCCATGCCTTGCGGCATAGCTTTGCCACCCATCTGCTTGGTGCAGGTGCGGACTTGCGTAGCCTTCAGGAACTGCTCGGTCATGCGAGTTTGGGGTCAACGCAGATCTATACGAAAGTCGACGCAGCCAGCCTGCTCGACACCTATCGCAACGCCCATCCGCGCGACCGCGACTGATTACATCGCGGCGTGGCGACGCTCGATGGCGTCCCAGATAAGTGCGGGCGTATCGGTGCCGTTGAACTTGTCGATAGCCACGATCCCCGTGGGCGAGGTGACGTTTATTTCGGTCAGGTATTTGCCGCCAATGACGTCGATACCGACGAACACGAGCCCGCGCCGCTTCAGTTCAGGGCCCATAGCCGCGCAAATCTCTTCCTCCCGCTCCGACAATTTGGTGGCCTCGGCATAGCCGCCTTGTGCAAGGTTCGAACGGAACTCACCTTCGCCCGGGAAGCGATTGATCGCGCCAGCGAATTCACCGTCAATGATGACGATACGCTTGTCGCCTTCGGCCACCTCGGGAAGGAAGGGCTGGACCATGTGCGGTTCGGGCCAGGTCTGGTTGAACACCTCGCTCAGGGCAGACAGGTTGGTGCCATCCGCATCGATCCGGAAGATCGCCTTGCCGCCATTGCCATGCAGTGGTTTCACGACGACCGAGCCGTGCTTCTTCTGGAATTCGCGAATGTCCTCCAGCTTCCGCGCAACCAGCGTCGGCGGCATGAAGCGGGCGTAATCGAGCACGAACATCTTTTCTGGTGCGTTCACCACTTCGCGCGGGTCGTTGACAACCAGCGTCGTGCCTTTCAGCCGGTCGAGCAGCAGGGCCGAGCTGATGTAGCCGAGGTGGAACGGCGGGTCCTGCCGCATCAGCACCACGTCGATGTCCCGTGCAAGGTCGATGCGGCGCCGCTCACCCGCCTTGAAGTGGTCGCCAGCCACGCGCTGGACAGTAACCGGCGCGGCATGGGCCGTGATGCGCCCGGCAGGCGTGCCGTCGCTTTCATAGGCCAGCGTAGTGACGTCGTAATGCCAGACCTCGTGGCCGCGTGCCTGGGCGGCCAGCATCAGGGCAAAACTGCTGTCGCCCGCGATATTGATGCTTTCGAGCGGGTCCATCTGGACGGCGACGCGTAAGGGCATGGATTATCCTTCAGGGTTGCCAGGCATTGGCGATGTGGCGAGGGAATGCGCCGGGCGCAAGGAGGATGACGTCAATGCGGATATCCTCACCTTGCGTGGCATAGCGATGGGCGACCGCTTCGGCTGCCGCCGCGACACGGGCAAGGCGCCTTTCGTCAATTGCGAGGTCGAGATCATCGCGGCGCGTGCGCCATTTCACCTCGACGAAGGCGATAGTCCCGCCGCGCTTCGCCACCAGATCGATTTCGCCAGCGGGCGTTTTGACGCGCGTGTCGAGGATGCGCCAGCCCTTCGCCCTCAGCCACAGGCCCGCCCTCGCCTCTGCGTCGCGGCCGCTTCTTTCGGCTATCTGCCGCTTCATCCCGGCTTGAGATCCATCGCCCTTGCGTAAAGCGCCTTGCGGTCGAGCCCCGTCGCCTTGGCTACATGGCCTGCCGCCTGTGAAGGCTTCATCGTGGCCAGCGCCTCGATCAGCATGTCGTCGGCATCTGCTTCATTGGCCTGCTGTGCTTCCGGAGGTCCGATCAGCAGGACGATCTCGCCCTTGGGGGGATTGGCATCGTAATAGGCCATTAGTCCGGCAGAGAAGCCGCGCCGGCATTCCTCGTGGAGCTTGGTCAGCTCGCGCGCGACGGCGATTTCCCGCTTGGGCATCACATCCTCGATCGCGGCGAGCGACTTGAGCAGGCGCGGCGCGGTTTCGTAGAAGATCAGCGTTGCGTCGATGGCCGCCATTTCGGCCAGCAGCTCGCGGCGGGCCTTTTCCTTTGTCGGCAGGAAACCGGCGAACAGGAACCGGTCGTTGGGCAAGCCGGACAGCGTCAGTCCCACCACCGCCGCGCATGGTCCGGGGATGCTGGTCACGGGAATGCCCTGCTCGCGGCAGTCGTTGACCAGCCTGTAGCCCGGATCGCTCACCATCGGGGTTCCGGCATCGCTGACCAGTGCCACGGCGCGGGTCCACATCGAGTCCAGCAGGCGCGAGCGGTCGCGGTGCTCGCTATGGTCGTCGTAGCGCCACAGGGGCTTGGAGATACCGAGATGCTTCAACAGCTTGCCGGTGACGCGCGTATCTTCGCAAGCAACACCGTCGCAGCGTGACAGTATGTCCACGGCTCGCAAGGTGATGTCGCCCAAATTCCCGATGGGGGTGGCAACAAGGTAGAGCCCCGGTGTAAGGCTCTGGTCGGAAGTCTGGGGGGCGGGATCGCTCACACCCCTTCATGAACACCGACAAGGGACGCGGCAAGCATGGCATTTGCATTTATGAACCGGCGAAACCTCATCATGGCGACGGGTGCCGTGTTGCTGGGAGGCTGCTCGATCATTCCCAAGAGCGGCCAGCCGACGACCCCCACGCCGACGCCCGAGCCGAGCGCGACTGCCCTGCCAGAAGACTCGAAGCGCCACCGCGTTGCCCTGCTGGTTCCCCTGTCGGGAGAGAACGGAGAAGTCGGTCAGTCGATCGCCAATGCGACGACGATGGCGATCCTCGACACCAATGCCGACAACCTCCGGATCACGACCTACGACACCTCGCGCGGTGCACAGGCGGCCGCGCGGCAGGCGCTGGCGGACGGGAACAAGTTGATCCTTGGCCCGCTGCTGGGCAGCAATGCAGCCGTGGTCCGCGGTGTGGTCGCCAATTCGGGCGTGCCGATCATCAGCTTTTCCAACGACACTTCCGTCGCGGCCCCCGGCGTTTTCGTCATGGGCCACATCCCCGAACAATCGGTGGACCGGGGCGTCGAATACGCACGCACGATCGGTGCGCGCAATTTCGCCGTCCTTGCGCCCGACAGTGACTATGGTCGGAGGGCAGAAGCGGCCATGCAAAGCGCTCTTGCAAGCCATGGCGGTACGCTTGTCGCAACCGAGCGATATGCGCGTTCGAACACCTCGGTGGTGAGCGCTGGGGGCCGCCTCAAGGCCAAGGGCGGTTTCGATACCGTGCTGATCGCCGATGGCGGCACTCCCTCGATCCGCGGTGCGGAGGCTGTAGCGGGGTCATCGGTTCGCCTTCTGGGCACCGAGCGCTGGGCGGGTGAGAGTGAACTGCTCGGCTCCCCGGCCCTGTCGGGAGCCTTGTTCTCGGCAGTCACGGACAAGCGCTATCCCGATTTCGTCACCTCGTACCAGGCGCGGTTCGGAGGTCAGCCTTACCGGATCGCGACACTGGGCTATGACGGTGTTCTCCTCACCTTGCGAGCAGCGCGCGAGTGGAAGGTGGGACAGCCTTTCCCCGTCAACGTGCTGTTCCAGGACGGCGGCTTCGACGGCATGGACGGCCCCTTTCGTTTCCGCCGCAACGGCGTGATCGAACGGGCGATGGAAGTCCGCAAGGTCCAGGGTGGCAGCTTCACGACGGTATCGGCAGCACCGACGGGCTTCTGACAGGCGGATAACGTAAGCGGAGCGCTTGTGCGGGCGGATTCGCGCGCGATATAGCCACCACCATGTCCGACGATCTTTTCGAGAATACGCCCACTTCCAGCGGCGACTATGACGCATCCTCCATCGAGGTCCTCGAAGGCCTCGAACCGGTGCGCCGTCGCCCGGGCATGTATATCGGCGGCACGGACGACCGCGCGCTTCACCACCTTGTCGCCGAAGTGCTCGACAACGCAATGGACGAGGCCGTCGCCGGCCATGCCACGCGCATCGAGATGCGGCTCGACGAGGGCAACCGGGTCACCATAAGCGACAACGGACGCGGGATTCCGGTTGGGGAGCATCCGAAGTATCCGGGCAAGTCCACGCTCGAGGTGATCCTTACGACGCTGCACTCGGGCGGCAAGTTTTCGGGCAAAGCCTACGCCACCAGCGGCGGCCTCCACGGTGTCGGCGTCTCCGTAGTGAACGCATTGTCGAGCCTGACGCGGGTCGAGGTCGCCCGAGACAAGCAGCTCTACGCGCAGGAATTCTCCAAGGGGCATCCAGTGGGCAAGATCGAGGAACTCGGCCCCACGCCCAACCGCCGCGGCACGACGGTCACCTTCATCCCCGACACCGAGATTTTCGGCGACCGCAAGTTCAATCCCAAGCGGTTGTTCAAGCTGGCGCGCTCCAAGGCCTATCTCTTCGCCGGCGTCGAGATCCGCTGGCGCTGCGCGGATAGTCTGGCAAGCGACGACGTTCCCGCAGAGGCAGTCTTCAAGTTTCCCGGCGGCCTTGCCGACCATCTCGCCGAACAGATTGGCGGGCGCGAATGCGTCACCACCCAGCCTTTTGCGGGTAGCCAGGACTTTCCCGACGACCAGGGCCGCGTGGAATGGGCAATCGCATGGCCGCTGTTCTCCGACGGTTCGTTCAGCTGGTACTGTAACACTGTGCCGACGCCCGATGGCGGTACGCACGAACAGGGCCTGCGTGCCGCACTGACCAAGGGCCTGCGCGCTTTCGGCGAACTGACCGGCGTGAAGAAGGCCAAGGACATCAGCGCGGACGACGTGATGAACGGGGCCGAGGTCATGCTCAGCGTCTTCATCCGCGACCCGCAGTTCCAGAGCCAGACCAAGGACCGCCTGACCAGCCCGGAAGCTGCACGCTACGTCGAAAACGCGGTCCGCGACCACTTCGACCACTTCCTCTCCGACAACATGGACCGGGGCAAGGCGCTGCTCGGACAGGTCATGGAGCGCATGGACGAGCGCCTGCGCCGCAAGGCCGAACGCGAAATCAAGCGCAAGACCGCGACCAACGCCAAGAAGCTGCGCCTCCCCGGCAAGCTCACCGATTGTTCGGGCGAAGGCGATGGCGATACGGAACTGTTCATCGTCGAAGGCGACAGCGCAGGCGGCAGCGCCAAGCAGGCGCGCAACCGCAAGACACAGGCCATCCTGCCCATCCGCGGCAAGATCCTGAATGTCGCCTCGGCCACCGCCGACAAGATCCGCGCGAACAGCGAAATCGCCGACCTGGTGCTCGCCATGGGTTGCGGGACGCGCAAGGACTGCGATCCTGAAAACCTGCGTTACGACCGCATCATCATCATGACCGACGCGGACGTCGACGGCGCACATATCGCGACGCTTTTGATGACCTTCTTCTTCCAGGAAATGCCGGAAGTTGTCCGGAACGGGCACCTCTACCTCGCCCAGCCCCCGCTCTATCGACTGACGTCCGGCAAAGAGAGCCGCTACGCCCGCGACGATGCGCACCGCAAGGAGCTGGAAGAAACGGTCTTCAAGGGCAAGAAGGTCGAGGTCGGCCGCTTCAAGGGTCTTGGCGAAATGAACCCGCAGCAGCTTCGCGAAACCACCATGGATCCCGAAAGCCGCAGCCTGATCCGCATCACCCTGCCGCAGGAATTCGAACAGCGCGCCGTGGTCAAGGAACTGGTCGACCAGCTCATGGGCCGCAACCCGGAACACCGGTTCAATTTCATCCAGAACAACGCCGGCGAATTCGACCGCGAAATGATCGATGCCTGATCCTCAGGGCGAGGACATCGAAGACTTCGACGAGCCCGAAGAGGGCGACATCATGGCTGGCGACCGGCGCATTGCCCGGGCCGACACTGCCCTGCCCGACTGGTATGCCTCGGACACGCATTACCGGCCGATTCCCATCGTCTGGTTTGCCGGAGCTCTCCTGCTCCAAGTCATCACGCAACCGGTGGTCGTTTTTCTCGGACTGGGCTTGCTCGGCCTATCGCCGCTTGTGGTGCTGGCCTTGGCATTGCTCACGACAGGCCTGATCTGGCATCACACCTGGGAACGAGGAATGTCAGTTGCCAGCGGTGTGTGGAAAGCAGCAACGTTCGCGATGCTCGCTTTCTTCCTCGGGATTACCGCGCTCGGACTGGCCAGCTAGCGCGCCTATTCGCCAGCCCGCGTGTGGATGTGCAGTTCGCCCTCCAGCGTGCGGTGCACCGGGCACTTGTCGGCGATTTCCATTAGTTTCGCGCGCTGCTCATCGTCCAGTTCTTCTCCGCGGATCGTGATGCTGCGGTTGAGCGCCTGCATCTGCATGCCTTCCGCCATGGCCTCGGCGTGCGAGCAGGACTTCGTGTGATCGCGCTCGTGTGTCACGTGGACGCGAACACCTTCGAGCGGCCATCCTTTCCGATCGGCGTACATTTTCATCGTCATGGCGGTGCAAGTGCCCAGCGCAGCGTTGAGCAGGTCGTATGGCGTCGGTCCGCTGTCGTCTCCGCCATAGCTCTTGGGTTCGTCGGCGATAAACTGGTGCGAGACGGTGTGGACCTCGGTTCCGAACTTGCCGTGGCCGGTGCAGGCAACGATCCCTTCTTCCGGCATGGGCCAATCGGCGGAAAGCGGCATGTAACGATGCGCCCAGGCTGCAATTACGCTGGCGGCAAAGCGGGCATCTTCCTCGTCCAGCAATAGGTGGTCTGCGCCTTCCAGACTTACGAAGCTCTTTGGATGTTTGGCGGCTTGGAACAGTGCGCTGGCATGTTCGATTCCGACCACCGCATCGGTGGGTGAATGGAGGAAGAGCAGCGGCTTTCGCAGCCGGGCTACCTCAGCAAGCAGGTCGACGTTCTCTACCTTTTCGATGAATTCGCGCCCCAGAGTGAACTCGCGTCCGCCGATGCGCACCGCTCCCTCGCCGTGCTCCCGGATCGCATCGATGTCGCCGTCGATATTTCCCAGGACATGGGGAACGTCGGACGGGGCACCGATGGTCGCAATCGCGGCAATCCGGTCGAAGCCGATCTCGTCTGCCGCCGCCAAAACGGCTGCCCCGCCGAGGCTGTGGCCGACCAGCAGGATCGGCCGTCTAAAACGCTCCAGCAGTTGGTCTGCCGCCTCGACCAGGTCGGACACGTCGGCCGCAAATCCGGCGCGTCCGAAGTCGCCGCCGCTGCCGCCGAGGCCGGTAAAGTCGAACCGCAAGGTCGCGATCCCCTCGCTCGCCAGTGCGCGGGCCACGGCAATCGCCGCCTTGCTTTGCTTTGTGCAAGTGAAGCAGTGCGCGAACAGCGCCACACCGCGCACGAGGCCGGTCGGCAGCTCGAGCGAGCCGGTCAATTCATGGCCTGCCTGCGTGGCAATGGTCAGGTTCTCGGTCGGCATCGGTGCTCCTTCGACTGGCGCTTTTTTTCGGCGGGCGTGTAAGAAATACGCGTGGGGGCGGACTAAGGATACATGACCGAGGAAAAGCAACACGCATACTATCGCGAGGCAGGGGCGCAATTCGCCCCGGCCATCGCCCGCCTCGCCCGCGCGATGGAGCGCGATGGCGACAAGGCACGCGACCTGGAACAGGACATCCACTGCGAGCTCTTCCGCAGCTTCGCCCGGTTCGAAGGACAATGTGCGCTCAAGACCTGGGTGTACCGCGTGGCTCACAACGTGGCTGCCGAACACCGCCTTCGCGAAAGCCGACGCATGCCTACCGTGTCGCTGGACGAGACAGATGACCTGCCAAGCATGGGCAGCGGAGAAATTGCTGCTGCGGAAGGCCACGCCGTTGCCCGCGCGCAGGAACTGATCCGCCAGCTGCCGACGCTGGATGCGCAGGTCATGCTGCTGTGGCTCGAAGGCGAAAGCGCCCGCGACATCTCCGAAGTCACCGGCCTCGCTTCCGGCACGGTCGCCACCCGCATCCACCGGCTCAAGACTGCCCTTGCCGACCAGTTCGGCACCCCCGTTCACCAGGAGACAATTCGATGACCCAGGACCCGTTCAACTTCTGGACCCGTGAAAATTCCGACGCGAATTTCAGCGAACCGGGCGCGTGCCGGGCACGCAGCACTCGGTTCGAAAAGAGCATCCGTCGCCGCAACCTGCTGGAATATGCCGCCGGTGCGCTGGTGATCGGAGTGTTCGGCGCTCTCGCAGTATTTTTCGCCGGCGAAGGCGAGTGGGCGCTTTCCGGGACCGTCGCCATGACCGTTACCGCTGCAATCTTTGTGGTGGGCAAGCTCCACCGCGACGGCAGCGCGCAAGCACGTTCCCCCGAAGCAAGCTGCAAGGATCACCTGCGCAGCCAGCTCGTCCGGCAGCGCGACCTGCTGCGCGGGGTTCCGACCTGGTATCTCGCGCCCTTCGTGCCCGGCCTCGTCGGCTTTTACCTCGTCGTCACGGCCAATGTGGCCGAGGTCCAGGGTTGGGCTGCCGCGCTGGAAGGCGTCTGGTTCAAGTTTGTCGCGACGGCCGTGTTCTTCGTCTTCGTTGGTTGGCTCAACCTGCACACCGCCCGCAAGCTCGACCGGGAAATCGCCGCGCTCGACCGGGCGTAAGCACCGGAGCGCCGGACCGCTCTTGCACGGTCCGGCGCTTGCCCCTAACGCACACGTAAAGTTGCAAGGAAAAACCGATGTCAGACCAGACCCGTTTCGAAGGCACCAGTTCGTATATCGCGACCGACGATCTGAAGGTCGCCGTCAATGCCGCGGTCACGCTGCGCCGTCCGCTGCTGGTCAAGGGCGAACCGGGCACGGGCAAGACCGTGCTCGCCCATGAAATCTCCAAGGCGCTCGATGCCCCGCTGATCGAATGGAACGTCAAGTCGACCACCAAGGCGCAGCAGGGCCTCTACGAATATGACGCGGTCGCCCGCCTGCGCGACGGCCAGCTGGGTGACGAACGCGTCCACGACATCTCGAACTACATCAAGAAGGGCAAGCTGTGGGAGGCGTTCACCAGCCCCGAACTGCCCGTCCTGCTAATCGACGAGATCGACAAGGCCGACATCGAGTTTCCGAATGACCTGCTGCAGGAACTCGACCGGATGAGTTTCGACGTCTACGAGACGCACACGCGGATCGAGGCGAAGGAACGTCCGATCGTCGTCATCACCTCGAACAACGAGAAGGAATTGCCCGACGCATTCCTGCGCCGCTGCTTCTTCCATTACATCAAGTTCCCCGACCGCGAGACGATGCGAGACATCATCGAGGTCCACTACCCGGGCATCCAGAAAAACCTGGTCAGCAAGGCAATGGATATCTTCTACGAACTGCGCGACGTGCCGGGCCTGAAGAAAAAGCCTTCGACGAGCGAGCTGCTCGACTGGCTGAAGCTGCTGCTGAACGAGGACATGCCGCTGGAAGTGCTGCAGGACAGCAATCCCAATAGCGCCATTCCGCCGCTGCACGGGGCCCTGCTCAAGAACGAGCAGGACGTGATGATGTTCGAACGCCTTGCCTTCATGGCACGCCGCCAGCCCTGATAAAGGCCGGACCGGACGAGAAAAGGGCGCGCTCCGCTTGCGGAACGCGCCCTTTTTCCTTGGGGTGAACTTGATCAGCCGAAGCTGTAGGCGAGCTCGAAATCGCCCCAGCGGCGACCGTTGATGTAGACCGGCACGTAGACATTGCGGACCACAACGTAATTCCGGCCATCGCCTTCCTGGCGGTAGACCGCCATCGTGTAGGGATCCTTGGTCGATTTCGCGACGAGATCCACGCCTTCGAGGATGATGCGGCCGTTGCGGCAGTATTTCGTGTCGTGCGCCAGTTCGCCGATAGGCTTGCGCGAATGTTCGGTGACATGGGTCGGCAGGAAGCCGTTCATGTCGGCCTGCGAACACATGATGACATGGCCGCCTTCGCCGACGACTGCATCATTGATCGGACGCCAGTTGGCATCCGCCCAATCGCTGAGGCTGGTGCGGTAGAGCTGCGGGTTGGTGCCCGGCTGCGGGCGATAGTTCTGGTCGAAGAGCTGCTCGGCCGTGAGTTCGCCATTGGCGATGGCTTCTTCGGCGCGGGCGACGATCTTCTTGGCGTGCTCCTGAGCGCGCTCGACCATCGCACTGTCTTCAGGCGAAAGGCCCGCCTTGACCAGCTTGTCGAACATGTCGCTGGCCGTCAGCTCCAGCTCCTCGATGCGGTCGTGAGCGGTGGCGAGGCGCTGCTCGTTCTCGCTGGCGGCACGGTCGAAACTTTCGATCACGGACGAAACCCGGTCGACGTGCTCGGTCATCATGCCGGTTGCACGGGCGATCTGGTCGTTCTGCTGGTCGACTTCCTCGACCAGCTGCGACACGCCGGAAATGGTGGAATCGATGCTGGCGACCGAGGTCTTGGCCTCGTTCGATGCCCGGGCACCAGCCTCGATACGCTCGATCACGGTGGCTGCTTCCGCACCCAGCGTTTCGATCACGTCCGATATCTCGTCGGTCGCCTTGCGGGTTTCACCGGCGAGCGACTTCACCTCGTTGGCGACCACGGCGAAGGTGCGACCCGCATCGCCTGCACGCATCGCTTCGATGGTGGCATTGAGGGCGAGGATGTTGGTCGTCTCGGCGATCTGTTCGATATCCTGCGAACAGCGCTTCACCTGGTCCATGGCCGCCGCGAAGCCGGTCACGTGCGTTGCCAGCGTCTCCACGAGGTCGAGCAGGCTGGTGATCTGGCTAAGGGAGGACTGGATCTGCTTGGTCCCCTGCCCCAGGCGCTCGATGGCGCGGGCGGACAGCAGGCGGGCCTCGTCGGATGCCTCGGCGACCTTGCGCTGGTCCTTTTCGAGTTCATGGACCGTGCCCTGCAGTTCCGCATGTTCCGCACGCAGGATGCCCGAACTGTCGATCACGGCCTGCACGATACCGGCGACGTCGGTGCAGCCGACCGTGACCTTGCCGCAGGCTTCCGGAATTGATTCCAGGCTCGACGCCTTCGCAGCATCAATCGCGGTGAGTTCCATGTGTGACGATCCCTTTGTCCCTGTTCGCCGGATCATCTAAACGGAAGTGGTTATTGTCCGGTTAAGGGCAATCCACGATTTCCCTCTTCCACCGCCCTGCGGATGCAGGCTAGGAAGCGCGGATGTTCTTCAATTTCGTCGACGAGCTTCGGGCCGCGGGTATCCCCGCCAGCTTCAAGGAACACCTCACGCTGCTGGAGGCGCTCGACAAGGACGTGATCGAGCAGACACCCGAGGCGTTCTATTACCTCTCCCGCGCGACCTTCGTGAAGGACGAAGGCCTGATCGACCGCTTCGACCAGGTGTTCAGCCGCGTGTTCAAGGGCATCATGTCCGATTATGGGCAGAACCCGGTCGACATCCCGGAAGACTGGCTGAAGGCAGTCGCAGAGAAATTCCTCTCCGAGGAAGAGATGGCCAAGATCAAGTCGCTGGGCGACTGGGACGAGATCATGGAGACGCTGAAGAAGCGGCTCGAAGAGCAGGAAAAGCGCCACCAGGGCGGCAACAAGTGGATCGGCACCGGCGGTACCAGCCCCTTCGGCAACTCGGGCTACAATCCCGAAGGCGTGCGGATCGGCGGCGAGAGCAAGCACAAGCGCGCCCTGAAGGTCTGGGACAAGCGCGAGTTCAAGAACCTCGACAACACCAAGGAACTGGGCACCCGCAACATCAAGATGGCGCTACGCCGCTTGCGCCGTTTCGCCCGCGAAGGCGCCGCGGACGAGCTGGACCTCGATGCGACGATCGAGGGCACGGCCAAGCAGGGCTGGCTCGACATCCATATGCGGCCCGAGCGGCACAATGCCGTCAAGCTGCTGCTGTTTCTCGACGTGGGCGGATCGATGGACCCGTTCATCAAGGTGACCGAAGAGCTGTTCAGCGCCGCGACGAGCGAGTTCAAGAACCTCGAATTCTTCTACTTCCACAACTGCCTCTACGAAGGTGTGTGGAAGGACAACAAGCGCCGCTGGCAGGAGCGTACCAAGACTTGGGACGTGCTCCACAAATACGGCCACGACTACAAGATCGTCTTCGTCGGCGATGCCGCGATGAGTCCCTATGAAATCACCCATCCGGGCGGCAGTGTCGAGCACATGAACGACGAGGCTGGCGCGGTGTGGATGCAGCGTGTCACCAACACCTATCCCGCCACGGTCTGGCTGAACCCGGTGCCGGAAAAGCAATGGGGCTATTCCCAGTCGACCAAGATCATGAAGCAGCTGGTCAACGACCGGATGTATCCGCTGACGCTGGACGGTCTCGACGATGCTATGCGCGAACTGAGCCGCAAGCAGGGCTAAGCCACCGGTTTGCCAAGGTTTTTCGTTTGCGGTATCTTGCGCCGCGAAAGGAAGGCTGATGCACTACCTTGCCCTTACCTGCCTGCCGCTAGCCGGACTGGTGCTTAGCGCGCAATCTCTGCCGCGCGTCGTGGAACCCGAAGGCCAGATCCTCAATCTGCGCGAGCCGCAATCGGCACGATGCAACGAGGTAATTCGCGAAGTTCGCGTAACCGGCGGGCTACCTGCCTTGCAGCGAGGGCCTGCGACCGGCGAGGACGGCTATATGATCGCGGCCGTGGACAAACGGGTCGATGGCTGTGCCGTCATGCAGATGCATGGCGACGTGAACGACTTGCGGCCGCTGCCCGAACCGACGGACGAATATCTCCTCCGTCCCGCAAGCGACTAGGCACTCAGCTATAAATGAGGTGCGGCGCGATGGTTTCGCGCCATGCTGCCTCGTCGCGGGAAGCGATCTCGTCGAGATCACCCGCCTCGGCCTCGCTATCGTCCACCCATTCGCGAAGTGACGGCCCGCCGTTGATCACGTCGATCGCGAGCCGGTCGAACTCGTATTCATAGGGAAAGTTGCGCCAGATCTCGTAGTCCGGGTACAGCGTGCGGATGGCCTTGAAGGCCAGTGCCTGAAGCCGCCAGGGCTTGAATTCATGATGGTCGTAGAACGGACCTTCTGCGTGGATCATCAGACCGTTACACAGCTTTCCTGCGTGCTTGTGGAAGGTCGGTTCGAACCAGCATTCGCGCAAGGCGCAGCCGCGTAGCCAGCTCGGCGCCTGCCGGCGCATTTCTGCCAGGACTGAGGGTGCATCGATATCGGGCGCGCCGAACAGGACCTCCAGCGGGCGGGTGGTGCCCCTGCCCTCGCTCAGCGTGGTGCCTTCCAGCATGACAGTGCCGGCATAGGCGCGGGCCATGTTGACGTTGGCGGCATTAGGGCTGGGGTTGATCCACACCCGGTCATCCGGCCAACCGTAACCGGGTGCCTTGCCGGGCTTCCAGCCTTCCATCTCGATCACGCGATAGTCCACGTCGAGCTTGAAATGGTCGACGAACCAGCGCCCCATCTCGCCCATGGTCATGCCGTGGCGCATTGTCATGGGCGCTGCGCCGACGAAACTCTCCTGCCCCGGCACCAGCAGCGTGCCCTCGACTGGTCCCCCAGCGGGATTGGGGCGGTCGAGAACCCAGACTTCCTTCCCGCCCTTGGCCGCTTCCTCGAGCAGGTAAAGCAAGGTCGTCACGAAGGTGTAGATGCGGCAGCCGAGGTCTTGCAGATCGAACAGGAAGACGTCCGCCGTGCTCATCATCTGGCCGGTCGGACGGCGCACCTCGCCGTAGAGGCTGAAAACGGGGATGCCGTGGCGCGGATCGGTTTCGTCCGCGGTTTCGACCATGTTGTCCTGCTTGTCACCCTTGAGTCCGTGCTGCGGTCCGAAGGCGGAGGTGACATTGATACCGCGCGCAATCAGCGCGTCGAGCGAATGGTCGAGCTGCGCCGTGACCGACGCCGGATGCGC
Organism: Qipengyuania gaetbuli; assembly: GCF_020171365.1. NCBI lineage: Bacteria > Pseudomonadati > Pseudomonadota > Alphaproteobacteria > Sphingomonadales > Erythrobacteraceae > Qipengyuania > Qipengyuania gaetbuli. Next base: position 54,817 of record NZ_JAIUZO010000001.1, read on the forward strand.
GACAAGCGAGACACGCTTGCCTTCGAGGGGAGCGCGAAGTTCGGCCTGTGTGAGCAGGCGATCGATACCGAATTTCATGCCGCGTTGGGTGGCCCAAGCTCCGCCTTGAAGCAAGACGCATCGTGGAAATCCGGCTGATCTTTCCCATGATCCATCGCCCAGAAGCTCTTGATGCCGCCCTCTTCCTCGATGACGCAGGTCAGGCCCATCGCGCTGGGGGCGTCAGGCAGGGCAGAGTTGGGAAGCGCAGCATCGAAAATCGCGAAACTGCTGCCGAGCCGCATGGTGCACGCGGGCTCCCGGGGAACGGGCCGTTCGGACATGCCGTCTCGGTAGCCGGAAAAGTCGTAAGCGTTCCATCGCTCGGACGGCGAGAGATTCCATTCCGAGTAAGCTTCGCCCTCCATGGGGTTGAGAAACATCTCGAAACAGGTGGTTTTCCAAAGCTCGTCGGCCCTGCCCCTGCCCGCGAACTGTGGCACGATGAGGCGCGAAGAACCCTCCACCCGCCAGCGAAGTCTCAGCCAATCGGCATCCCGGCCGATGATCCGTGCCTGCACGCTTGTGACCTCGAGAGGTGGAAAGGCGGGATGCGCGATCAGTTCATGCGTTTGCACGGGGCCTCGTTCCTGCTAGCGGGCGGCCTGTCATGAGCAGTCACCAATCCGAACTCCTGCGCGTGCTCGAAGAGCGCGGCTACATCCACCAGGTCACCGATGTGGAGGGACTCGATGCCCTCGCCGCCAGCCAAGTGGTGCCCGGCTATATCGGCTTCGATGCCACCGCGCCAAGCCTGCATGTCGGCAGCCTCGTCCAGATCATGATGCTGCGCCGCCTCCAGCAGGCCGGACACAAGCCCATCGTCGTGATGGGCGGCGGCACGACCAAGGTGGGCGATCCATCCGGCAAGGACGAAAGCCGCAAGATGCTCACCAACGAAGATATCGACGCAAACATCGCCGGTATCCGCAAGGTGTTCGAACGCCTGCTGACCTTTGGCGGCGGGCCGACCGATGCGGTCATGGTCAACAATGACGAATGGCTGAGCCAGCTCGGCTACATCGAGTTGCTGCGCGACGTCGGGCCGCATTTCACGATCAACCGGATGCTCACATTCGATTCGGTCAAGCTGCGGCTCGAGCGCGAACAGCCGCTGACATTCCTCGAATTCAATTACATGATCCTGCAGGCCTACGATTTCCGCGAGCTGGCGCAGCGTTACGGCTGCCGTTTGCAAATGGGCGGCAGCGACCAGTGGGGCAATATCGTCAACGGCATGGAACTGGCGCGCCGGATGGACGGCAGCGACCTGTTCGGCCTGACCACCCCGCTGCTGACCACTGCGGACGGGTCCAAGATGGGCAAGACCGCCGCCGGCGCCGTGTGGCTCAACGAGGAGCAGCTGCCGAGCTACGATTTCTGGCAGTACTGGCGCAATGTCGACGACCGCGACGTGGGCCGTTTCCTGCGCCTGTTCACCGATCTTCCGCTGGACGAGATCTCTCGTCTCGAGGCGCTGGAAGGAGCCGAGATCAACAGCGCCAAGACCGTCCTCGCCAACGAAGTGACCAAACTTGTGCGCGGCGCGGAAGCTGCCGCACTGGCGGAAAAAACCGCCTCCGAGACCTTTGCCGGTGGCGGCGCTGGCGAGGATCTTCCAACCCTGTCGGTCGGCGAGGAAGGCGTGCGCATTGGCGCGGCCCTGACTGCACTGGGGTTCACCGCCTCGAACGGCGAAGCCAAGCGCAAGCTGGCTGAAGGCGCGGTCAAGCTGGACGGCGAGACGGTGAGCGATCCCGGTCACCTGGTGGAGATTGCCGAAGGCGTCGAGGTCAAGCTTTCGCTGGGCAAGAAGAAGCACGCGATCCTGCGCCGCTGAGAAAATTCTCACCCTACAAGTTCGGTTAACCGGATATTTGCCTTTTGCGGGCAAGTTGCAGGGATAAGGTTTGTCAAAAGCAAGGGATCGTCTCGCATGAGTGCCGGAGCACAACTCAGCGTCACCGACCAGCGCCGCCTGGCGCGCCACCCGGTCGACCACCCGGTTATCGCTGAACACCACAGCCGTGGCGACATGCGCATGCATATCGCAAATATCTCGGCCAACGGGTTCATGATCGACGATGCGCAGGACGTTGCGCGCGGCGACCGCGTCGTCGTTCGCCTGCCCGTCATCGGCCGCATCGAAGCCTATTGCATCTGGAGCCGCGACAATCGCGCCGGTTTCCAGTTCGAGCGCATCATCCGCGTCGACGACTTCCTGTCGCTGATCGACACGCTGCAGCCGAACCCGCGCCTGCGCCGCCTGCGCTAGGCTGCCCAACATTCATTTCTGAACGCGCAAGCAGGCGTCTCTTCACAAGCGAAGGGGCGCCTGCCATGCGTTGGGCGTGAGAGAGACCGACACGCCCCCTTCCCCCGACACATCGCCGCTGCGCATCGCGAATTTCCGCGCCTACTGGATTTCGCGCCTGTCGATGACGCTGGCCCAGTACGCGATGATGCTGATCATCGGCTGGCAGACCTACAATATCGCGCGCGACGGCGGGATGGGTGTGGCAGAGGCGTCGGGCCAGCTGGCACTGATCGGCCTGCTGCAATTCGTCCCCCTGTTTATCCTGACCCCGTTTTCCGGGTGGGCGGCGGATCATTTCGACCGGCGCAACCTCGCTCGCCTGACGGTAGCGCTGCAGTTTGTGTGTGCGGTACTGCTCGCTTGGCTGACGGCCAGCGATACGCTTTCGCTCGCCTGGATCTTCGCTGTCGCGGTGCTGCTAGGGATAGCGCGAGCCTTCTCCGGCCCTGCGCTTTCCGCCCTTGCACCCAACCTCGTGCCAAAGGCGATCCTTCCCAATGCCATCGCCCTGTCGAGCATTTCATGGCAGGTCGGCATGATCGTAGGGCCCGCACTGGGCGGTTATTTTTACGCCATCGAGCCCTTCTCGCCCTATGCGGCGGCAGGGGTCCTGTTCCTGGTCTCAATGACCGCGCTGTCGCTCATCGGCAAGGTGCCCCAGCCCCCGCGCGAGGCGAACAAGCGACCAATCCACCAGATGGTGGAAGGCCTGCGTTACGTGGTGCGCAACAAGATGGTGCTCGGCGCCATCACGCTGGATCTCTTCGCGGTATTCCTGGCCGGCGCGACGGCGCTCTTCCCCGTGTACGCGCGCGACATCCTCGAGGTCGGGGAAACCGGCCTCGCCCAGCTTGCCATGGCGCCTGCCGTGGGTGCGGCGCTGACCGCGCTGTGGTTTTCTTTCCGCCCGCTGCAGAACAATGTCGGACCCAAGATGCTGTGGGCCGTCGCCATCTTCGGCGCAGCGACGATCGTTTTCGGCCTGTCCACGTCCATGCCGCTCAGCCTTGCCATGCTGTTCATCGTGGGCGCGGCGGACATGTTCAGCGTCTATATCCGTCAATCGCTGATCCAGCTCCACACGCCTGACGACAAGCGCGGGCGCGTCTCGTCGGTCAGCCTGCTGACGATCAGTGCCTCCAACGAGTTCGGCGATTTCTTTTCGGGCAGTCTGGCCTACGCCATCGGGCCGGTCGCGGCTGTGGTCGGCGGTGGCGGCGGTGCGATCCTGACGGTCGCCCTCTGGTCGAAGATTTTCCCCGTCCTGCGAACCACCCGGACCTTTGACCCGCCCGAGGAATTGCAGGAAGATACCCCCACCGGAAAGCTGCAGGAGCAGACCCCATGAAAGCCCAGTCCGTCCTCGAAACCATCGGCGGCACGCCCCACATCCGCCTCGCGCGCCTGTTCCCCGACCACGAGGTCTGGGTGAAGAACGAACGCGCCAATCCCGGCGGTTCGATCAAGGACCGCATCGGCCTTGCCATGATCGAGGACGCGGAGAAATCCGGCCGTCTCAAGCAGGGCGGCACGATCATCGAACCGACCAGCGGAAACACCGGTATCGGCCTCGCCATCGCCGCGGCAGTCAAGGGCTATACCCTCGTGCTGGTCATGCCCGAGAGCATGAGCATCGAGCGTCGCCGCCTGATGCTCGCCTATGGGGCGAAGTTCGATCTCACACCCAAGGAAGGCGGCATGAAGGGCGCGATCGCCCGCGCACAGGAGCTGGTCGAGCAGACCGAAGGCGCCTGGATGCCGAGCCAGTTCGACAACCCTTCCAATTTCGAAGTCCACAAGCGCACGACCGCGCAGGAAATCCTTTCCGATTTCGCAGATACGCCGGTCGACGTGATGATCACCGGCGTCGGCACCGGCGGACACCTGACGGGCTGCGCCGAGGTGCTGAAGGATAGCTGGCCCGCCATGAAGGCCTTTGCCGTCGAACCGACGCTTTCGCCCGTGATCAACGGCGGACAGCCCGGACCTCACCCCATTCAGGGCATCGGAGCTGGTTTCATTCCCGAGAACCTGCACACCCAGTCGATCGACGGTGCCATCCAGGTCGACCCGGAAGACGCCAAGGAATGGGCGCGACGATGCGCCGTGACCGAAGGCCTGCTGGTCGGGATCTCGAGCGGCGCCACGCTCGCCGCCATAGCGCAGAAGCTCTCCGATCTACCCGCGGGCAGCCGCGTGCTTGGCTTCAATTACGACACGGGCGAGCGCTACCTTTCGGTACCCGATTTCCTCCCGACCGAGTGACCTGAGGCAGGGGCGCTTTTCGACGAAAGGCGCCCCCGTCCCTGCCAATTGCATTGGCGTTTCGAGACAAGGCTTTAGGCTGGTCCCGCCAAATCTTTTGGGGGACTGACATGTATCGCTTTTCCAGCCTGGTCGCGATTGCGATCGCGACCGCTGCCACGCCGCTCGCTGCGCAGTCGACTTACGACACTCCGCCGCCGGCCATCGCCGATATCGTGACGCGGGCGCCCTCGCCCTCGGTCTCCATCTCGCCCGACGGTTCGACCATGCTGCTGATGGAGCGCGAAGCCCTTCCCCCGGTTTCGGAAATCGCCAAGCCGATGGAGCGGCTTGCCGGCCTCAGGCTCGATGTCTCGATCAACGACGTGCACAATCCGCGCAATGTCGTGGGCCTCTCCATTCAGGACATTGCAACGGGCGAGACGCGCAAGGTCGCCTTGCCGTCCGAAGCGGACATTTCCGAAGTGGGCTGGTCGAAGGATGGCGACAAGGTCGTCTTCAGCAACACCTTTGCCGACGGAATGTCGCTGCACGTGATGGACGTGAAGAGCGCCAAGGTCTCGACGCTGCTCGATCGCGGCCTCAATGCCATTTTCGCCGAGCCGCGCTTCCTTGCCGATGGCCGCGTCCTTGCACTGACCATTCCCGAAAAGCGTGGTCCCATGCCGGTGGAATCGCTCACTCCCAGCGGGCCAGCAATCCAGGATGCGGCGGGCGGCGAGGAAGCGCAGACCCGAACCTACCAGGACATGCTCGAAAATCCCTATGACGAGGCGCTGTTCGAATGGCTGACCACCAGCCAGCCCGTCATCATCGACCCGGCTACCGGTAAATCGAAGAAGCTGCTCGGACCGAAAATCTACCTCGGCGCAGCCCCCTCGCCTGATGGGAAGTACCTGATGGCGACGTGGATCGAGAAGCCCTTCTCCTACCAGGTTCCCTACAGCAGCTTCCCGATGAAAACCGCCATCTACACGATGGATGGCAAGCTGGTCAGCATGGTCCGCGAACGTCCGCTGATCGACAATTTGCCAGTGCAGGGCGTGGAGACCGGACGCCGCTCGATCGGCTGGCATCCCAATGAAGATGCGATGGTGATCTGGGCGGAAGCGCTCGACGGCGGCGACCCGCGGGTCAAGACCGACGAGCGCGATGCGGTCTTCGCACTCGGCGCCCCCTTTACCGGAGAAGGCCGCCGCATCGCGACGATGGAAGATCGCTATGTCGGCAGCCTCGGCCTCGAGGACACGGACGACATGATCCTCGTCGAATACGACCGCGACACGCGCGAAGTGCGCCAAACGCTGGTCGATGTGACCGGAACGGCCGAACCGCGCGTGCTCAACCTGCGCAATGTGCAGGATGCCTATAACGACCCGGGCAGCCCGCTGACCAAGCGCAACGATGCAGGTTACGGCGTTGCCATCGTCGACAATGGCGCGCTCCTCTTGTCGGGACAGGGTGCCAGCCCCGAAGGCAATCGGCCCTTCCTGCGCCGCTGGGATCTTGCCACGCTCGAGACCACCGAGCTCTGGCGCAATTCGGGTGAAAGCTATGAAAGCGTGCTCGATGTCATCGCCGACGACGGCAGCCGCTTCATCACCTATTATGAAAGCCCGTCCGATCCCGGGAACATCCGCCTCCACAGCGGAGGTGAGGCGCGTTTCCTGACGAACTTCCCCGATCCGCACCCCGAACTGAGCGGCGTGGAACGCAGGCTCATCACTTACAAGCGTGACGACGGAGTAGACCTGACCGCGACGCTCTATCTCCCGCCGAACTACAAGGAAGGCGAAAAGCTTCCGGTGGTCGTCTGGGCCTATCCGCAGGAATTCAACGATGCTTCCACCGCAGGCCAGGTGCGCGATTCCAATTACCGTTTCACCCGCGTCGGCAGCTATTCGCACCTGTTCTTCCTGATGCAGGGCTATGCCATCATGGACCGCGCGGCGATGCCGGTCGTGGGCAGCGACCCGGAGACGGTGAACGACACTTTCATCGAGCAAATCGTCGCGTCGGCACAGGCTGCCGTGGACGAGACCGTCCGGCTCGGCTTCGGTGACGGCTACCGCGTCGGTGTGGGCGGCCACAGCTACGGCGCCTTCATGACCGCGCACTTGCTGGCCCAGAGCGACATCTTCCGCGCAGGCATTGCCCGCTCTGGTGCCTACAACCGCACGCTCACCCCGTTCGGCTTCCAGTCGGAACGTCGCGTGTTCTGGGATGCGCAAGAGACCTATTACAAGCTGTCGCCCTTCATGGCGGCGAACAAGATCAACGAGCCGATGCTGCTGATCCACGGCGAAAAGGACAACAACTCGGGCACCTTCCCCGAGCAATCCGAACGCATGTTCGCCGCGATCAAGGGTACGGGCGGCACTGCTCGCCTCGTCATGCTACCGCATGAAAGCCACGGCTATCGCGGACGAGAAAACATCCTCCACACGCTGGCCGAAATGATCGACTGGTTCGACCGCTATGTGAAGAACGCCAAGCTTGGATCCGACGGCGCAGATGCAGCAGCCGAGTAAGCCGGAAGGGCAAAAAGAAAGGGCGCCTCCCTCGCGGGGGGCGCCCTTCGCTTTTGATGTGAAACCCGATCAGGCGGCGGTAGCGAATGCCTCTTCGCCCAGAGCCATCAGGCTGTCCGAGCCCGCTTCCAGCTTGCGGCGCAGTGCGCCGGCATCGGGCAGGTAACGGTCCATGTAATAGCGCGCGGTGGCCAGCTTCTGTTCGTAGAATGCCTTGTCGTCGCCGGCAGTGCCGAGCTTGGCATGGGCCACCTTGGACATCTTCAGCCACATGAGGCCCAGCGTCACGATGCCCATGATGTGCATGTAGTGATGCGCACCCGCACCGAGGTGGTTCGGGTTCTGCATGGCGTTCTGCATGAACCACATGGTCGCGGCCTGCTGCTGGCCGAGGGCCTTTTCCAACTGTTCGGCCATGTCCTTGAGCTCATCGATTTCCTTCGCTGCAGCGATTTCCTCACCGACGTGCTTGAAGAAGGCCTGGACCGCTGCGCCGCCCTTCTGGGCCAGCTTGCGGCCACAAAGGTCCATCGCCTGCACACCGTTGGTGCCTTCGTAGATCTGGGCGATACGGGCATCGCGCACGAACTGGCTCATGCCCCATTCCTCGATGTAGCCGTGGCCGCCGAAGACCTGCTGCATGTTGGTCGCGACTTCATAGCCCTTGTCGGTGCCGTAACCCTTGATGACCGGCGTCATCAGGCCAAGCAGGAGATCTGCCTGCTCGCGCTCTTCCTCGGTCTGCGCCTTGCGGGTCAGGTCGACCAGCAGGCCGCCCCACAGGGCGAGCGCGCGCATGCCTTCGGTGAAGGCCTTGGCATCCATCAGCATCCGGCGAACGTCGGGATGGACGAAGATCGGGTCGGCCTGCGCCTCGGGCTCTGCCGGACCGGTCAGGGCACGGCCCTGGCGGCGGTCGAGCGCGTAGGCGACGGCGTTCTGATAGGCGACCTCGGCCTGGCTGAGGCCCTGGATGCCGACGCCGAGGCGCGCAGCATTCATCATGATGAACATGGCGGCGAGGCCCTTGTTCTCTTCGCCGACCATCCAGCCCGTTGCGCCGTCGTAGTTGAGCACGCAGGTCGAGTTGCCGTGGATGCCCATCTTGTGCTCGATCGAGCCGCACATCACGCCGTTGCGCTCGCCCGGCGTGCCGTCGTCGTTGACGATGAACTTCGGCACCACGAAGAGCGAGATGCCCTTGGTGCTGTCCGGGGCGCCGGGCGTCTTGGCCAGCACGAGGTGGATGATGTTCTCCGACATGTCGTGTTCGCCGGCCGAGATGAAGATTTTCGTACCCGTGATCGAATAGGAACCGTCACCATTCGGAACGGCCTTGGTGCGGATCATGCCGAGGTCCGTGCCGCAATGCGGCTCGGTCAGGTTCATTGTGCCAGTCCACTCGCCCGAGACCATCTTGGGCAAGTACATCGCCTTCTGCTCGTCGGAACCCTTGGCGACCAGCGCGGAAATCGCACCATTGGTGAGGCCCGGATACATGCCGAAGGCCTGGTTGGCGCTGGAGATGAATTCTTCCATCACGAAGCCGAGGACATGGGGCATACCCTGACCGCCGAATTCCTCCGAATGGGCCAGCGTGCCCCAACCTGCTTCGCGGAACTGGTCGAAAGCGTCCTTGAACCCCGGAGGCGTCGTGACCGAACCGTCTTCGTTGCGCACGCAGCCATGCTCGTCACCGATGCGATTGAGCGGTGCGAGGACTTCCGCACAGAACTTTCCGCCCTCGTTGATCACGGCATCGGTGACGTCGTCGGTCGCCATTTCGAAGCCCGGAAGGTTTCCGTAGCTGGCGAGGTCGAGCACTTCGTTGATGATGAAGCGCGTGTCGCGGGTGGGTGCGGTGTAGACGGGCATGTTGGGTCCTTGGAGAGAGGTTGTCTTTGGCTTTGGCTTCTCGCCGGGGAGGAAAGCGAATTCAGTCCAGCTGCTCTTCGACAAGCGTGATGAACTCGGTCAGTTCCTTGATCGAGCTGTCGATGTCGGCGCGCTGCGCCTTGAGCTTGGCGACGTGCTTGCGACACTTTTCCAGCGTCACACGGCGTTGTTCGGCGCGGCCGTCGTCAAGGTCGTAAAGGTCGATCATCTCGCGGATTTCGGTGAGCGAGAAGCCCACGTTCTTCGCCCGCATGATCCAGGCCAGGCGCGCGCGGTCGCGCTTGGAGTAAATGCGGGTAAGCCCGACGCGCGACGGGGCGATCAGCCCTTCGTCTTCGTAGAAGCGCAGCGCGCGCGCGGTGCACTCGAACTCGCTGGTGAGATCGGAAATCGAAAACTGTTCCCGCTCGAGCTTGTCCGGACGCTCCAGATGGGCGCCCGCATGGCGACGGTCGGTTTCGTCATTCGACGGCGTGTTTTGAAGCGGTTGGGCCATGAGCCCCCTCTACCGCAACGTTTACGTAAGCGTCAAGTCTTGACGGGTTGGAGAACACCGTCTTCCAGCCTGCGATAGAAACAGCTGGTCGCACCCGTGTGGCAAGTCGGTCCGGCCGGTTCGCACACTAGGATCAGCGCGTCCTGGTCGCAATCGACGAGGATTTCGCGCACCTTGAGCACGTTTCCGGAGCTTTCGCCCTTCTGCCAGAGCTTGCCGCGCGAACGCGAATGGAAGTGGGCAAGGCCAGTACTCTGCGTCGCCGCAATGGCTTCCTCGTCCATGAAAGCGACCATCAGGACTTCGCGATTCGCAGCGTTCACCACCACTGCGCTGAGCAGGCCGTTCGCATCGAACTTGGGCATGAATGCCTGCCCCATTTCGCGCTGGTTGGAGTCTTCGGCCATGTTTCGTGTTCCGTTTTGTAAAAATACGACAGCTTGTTGCAGGATAACCACAAGCGGGTTTCAAAATCGACACTCTCGGCAGAACTCTATTCAATGATCGACCCGTTTGAGGAATGTTCCTCCTGCAGGCAATGTGAGGCCTGTCAACCGGATCGCGGGCTTTCGCAGAATGCTCGGGTTTTGGGGGTCCCGGATACGCGGCCGCGCGGGGGTATTTGCGCGGCGCATCCGGTAACGATGAGGGATAGGACCCGATGCATGCTGGGGGGCTGCATCTTGGCCGCAAGGCCGGTCCGGTGTATTTCGTCACGTGGCGCCCGGGATCGCAAGGTCCCGGGCGTTTCGTTTAGGCAGCATGGTCGAGCGCCTCGTCGAGCACCCGCGAAAAGCAGGCAATGACGACCGACCGCGCCCCGGCTTTCTTCAGCACCTTCACGCAGGTCGAAGACGTCGCACCGCTGGTGAGAACATCATCGACCAGAAGTACATCGCGTCCTTGCACCTGCCAGATGCCCTTTCCAGAAAGGGCAATCGCACCCGATAGAACCTTTTCGCGCTCCCTGCGGCCCTTGCCGCCGAGGCTCTCGGTAGCCTTGTGCCGCTCCAGCTGGTCCACACAGAGGGTGCCGCAACCGAGCTTCTCCAGCTCGCGAGCCAGCAGGGCGGCCTGGTTGAAACCGCGCCGCCACAACCGCCAGCGGTGTAGCGGCACCGGCACGATAAGCCTTTCGGGCGATCCGGACGGAACGCGCGCCGCAATGAGCCGGGCCAGCATCGGCGCCATCGCGATCCGTCCGCCATGCTTGAAAGCCAGCACCAGCTTGCGGGAGGTTTCCGTGTAGAGCGTTCCGGCAGCGATGCCGTCATGCAAGGGCGGCTTCGCCATGCAGGGAAGGCACAGCCCGCCTTCCGATACCCCTGACGATCCGAATGGCCGCTGGCAGGCCGCGCAGGAGGGATCGGTCGGGATGGCCAGGTCCTCCCAGCAGGAAGCGCACAGCCCGCCTTGTTCGCCGATTCCCTCGCCGCAGGCCGGGCAGCGTGGCGGGTAGACGAGGTCGACGATCGGCGCTGCACCTTCGCGCAATATCTTCCTGAAATATCGCCCTTTCCCCATTCTTGCTCAGATGACGTGCTTGCATCGCGCTGGCAAGGGCGGCAGGGGCCTGCGCGATGGAAACACGGTCGCCTCCCCGCATTTTCTCGCGTCCTCGCCGCATCGCCGGACTGCGCCGCGCGTTGGTGCGCCAGTCGCAGCGCGATGCCGCACGTTATATCATGGACGACATGGTGGAGGACATACTCGAACGGCTCGAATTCATGCGCCTGTCGCCGGCACGCGTCCTTGTGATCGGCGACTGGACGGGCACGCTGGCACTGTCCCTGCGCGGGAATGGTGCGAAGGTCGAAGAGACCGATGTGCGGACGCTGGACGAGGAAGCGCCCCTTCCCTCCGGTCCCTATGATCTCATCGTCAGCCTCGCCTCGCTCGAACGGGTGAACGACCTGCCTGGAGCACTTCTGCACCTGCGCGCCGCGCTGGCAAAGGACGGCATCCTGATCGCCAGCCTGATCGGTGCCGGGTCCCTTCCAAACCTGCGCCGCGCCATGATCGCAGCAGAGCCCGACAGGCCAGCACCGCGTATGCATCCGCTGGTCGACAATGCCGCAGCGTCGGCCCTGATGCAGCGGGCGCTTTTCAGGCGGCAAGTGGTCGACAGCCGGACGCTCGAGGTGGCCTTCTCCTCGCTCAACCGCCTCGTCTCCGACCTCCGCGACCAGAGCCTCACATCCAGCCTTGCGACGCAGGCCCCGCCGCTGTCGCGCACAGAACTCGAGCGGGCCCGGATTGCCTTCCTGGAAGGAGCCGGCAAACAGGGCCGCGTGACCGAGGCCTTCGAAATCCTGACCCTGACGGGCTGGAAGGACTAGGAAGGTGCCTTGCGCAAGCTGGCCTGGGCCGCCGCGAGCCGGGCAATCGGCACGCGGTAGGGCGAGGCGCTGACGTAATCGAGGCCGGTCTCTTCGCAGAAGGCGATACTGGCCGGATCCCCGCCATGTTCGCCGCAAATGCCGAGCTTCAGGCCCCCACGCGTCGCCCTGCCCCGCTCTGCCGCCAGTTCGACCAGCTGCCCGACACCCTCGACATCGAGGCTGACGAAGGGATCGCGCGCGAAGATGCCCCTGTCGACATAGGTCGTGAGGAACCGGCCTGCATCGTCGCGGCTGACGCCAAGCGTGGTCTGGGTGAGGTCGTTCGTGCCGAAGCTGAAGAACTCTCCCACTTCCGCGATTTCGCCTGCCATGAGGGCCGCGCGGGGCAGCTCGATCATCGTGCCGACGAGATAGTCGACCTTGCAGCCCAACACATCGAACACGGAAGCCGCGGCTCGATCGACCGTTTCCTTCAACAGCTCGAGCTCGCGCTTGGTCGCGACCAGCGGGATCATGATTTCCGGCACCGGTGCCTCGCCGGAGCTCTTGGCCACTTCACAGGCAGCCTCGAAGATGGCCCGCGCCTGCATCTCGTAGATCTCGGGATAGGTGATCCCGAGACGGCACCCGCGATGGCCCAGCATGGGGTTGAATTCGTGGAGTTCGCCCGCCCGGCGGCGCAGCTGGTCGACGGTCTTGCCCGTGGCCTTGGCAAGTTCCTCGAACTCGGCATCGCCATGCGGCAGGAATTCGTGGAGCGGCGGGTCGAGCAGGCGGATAGTGCACGGCAGGCCGGCCATGACCTCGAAGATCTTGACGAAGTCGGCCCGCTGCTCGGGAAGCAGCTGGTCTAGCGCAGCCCGGCGACCCGCCTCGTTTTCAGCCAGGATCATCTGGCGCACGAGGCTGATGCGATCCGCATCGAAGAACATATGCTCGGTGCGGCAGAGGCCAATGCCCTCCGCGCCGAACTGGCGCGCCATGCGGCATTCGGTCTCGGTTTCCGCATTGGTGCGCACGCGCATCCGGCGATGCCTGTCGGCCCATTCCATCAGCACGCCGAAGTCACCGGCCAGCTCCGGCTCGATCGTTGCGACCTCGCCCGCCATGACTTGGCCGTTGGCGCCATCGATGGTGATGGTGTCGCCTTCCTTCAGCTCGCGATTGCCGATGGTCAGCGTGCGGCCTTCGCGGGCGATCGCGACCTGGGATGCGCCGGAGACGCAGGGACGCCCCATGCCGCGGGCCACCACGGCCGCGTGGCTCGTCATGCCGCCACGCGCGGTCAGGATGCCGGTCGCGGCGTGCATGCCGTGGATGTCTTCCGGGCTCGTCTCGACGCGCACGAGGATGACCTTCTCGCCGCGATTGGCCCAGACTTCCGCCGTGTCGGCATCGAGCACGATCTTGCCGCTCGCCGCGCCCGGCGATGCCGGCAGGCCGGTGGTCAGGACGTCGCGCGGGGCATCGGGGTCGAGCGTCGGGTGGAGCAGCTGGTCAAGCGCCATGGGATCAACCCGCAGGATGGCGGTCTTCTCGTCGATCAGGCCTTCGCCCACCATGTCCACCGCCAGCTTGAGCGCGGCCTTGGCGGTGCGCTTGCCGTTGCGGGTCTGGAGCAGCCAGAGTTTGCCCTGCTGCACGGTGAACTCGATGTCCTGCATGTCGCGATAGTGGCGCTCCAGCAGGTCGAACAGGCGGGCGAGCTCGGCATAGGCTTCGGGCATCGCCTCTTCCATGCTCAGCGGCTTTGCACCGGCGGCCTCGCGCGCGGCCTTGGTGAGGTACTGCGGCGTGCGAATGCCGGCGACCACGTCCTCGCCCTGCGCATTGACCAGCCATTCGCCGTAGTATGCACGCTCGCCGGTGGAGGGATCGCGGGTGAAGGCAACGCCAGTGGCGCTGGTATCGCCCATGTTGCCGAACACCATCGCCTGCACGTTCACGGCAGTGCCCATGTCGTGCGGGATGTCGTTGAGGCGGCGGTAGACCTTGGCGCGTTCGCTGTCCCAGCTGTCGAACACGGCGCGGATCGCGCCCCATAGCTGCTCGGTCGGGTCCTGCGGGAACGGGGCGTCATGCTCCTCGTCGACGATGCGCATGTACTCGGCGACCAGCGACTTCCAGTCGTCGGCGGTCATCTCGGTATCGGCGTAGTAGCCCGCGTCTTCCTTGGCGATTTCGAGCGCTTCCTCGAAGAGCCCATGGTCGAGACCGAGCACCACGTCGGAGTACATCTGCACGAAGCGGCGATAGCTGTCCCAGGCGAAGCGTTCGTCGCCCGAGGCGGAGGCAAGCCCCTTCACCGTCTCGTCGTTGAGGCCGAGGTTGAGGACGGTGTCCATCATGCCCGGCATCGACACCGCCGCACCCGAACGGACCGACACCAGCAGCGGGTCCGAGGCATCGCCAAAGCCCTTGCCGACCGTGCGTTCGATATGGGCGAGCGCTTCTGCCACATCGGCGCGCAGCTTGTCCGAGAAGTCGCCGCCTTCGGCGAGGTACCTCAGGCATTCCTCGGTCGCGATGGTGAAGCCCGGGGGGACCGGCAGGCCGATGCTGGCCATTTCGGCAAGGTTCGCGCCCTTGCCGCCGGTGACGGTCTTGTCCTTCTGCCTTGCATTCGTATGCGGTGCATTGCCGCCGAAGGTGAAGACCGTGTCGTTACTCATCAAGGCAGTTCCTACAGCTTGGAACACATGGAACACAGTCCATGCAGATAAACCGGATCAGCCTTCGATCCGGCTGAAGTCGGCGACTTTGTGCACTGCAGCACGGAAGGCTGCAAGCAGGTCGAGACGATGTGCCCGCTTGTTTTCTTCATCCGCGTTTACCGTCACTTCGTCGAAGAAGCGGTCGATCGGTGCACGAAGGCCGGCGAGCGCCGCCATCGCGCCGGAGAAGTCCTCCGCCTCGATGGCTTGGGCTGCTGCCGGTTCCGAAGTCGCCAATGCATCCATCAGCGCCTTTTCGGCAAGCTCCGGCTCGTAGGAAAGCTCTTTCGCATGGCGGAGGGCCATCTTGGCATCAATCACCGCCTTCATGTCGGGATCGTCGACCAGCGCGAGCGGGTCTTCCTCGCCGGTGCGCGCGATTTCGCCTTCCGCGCCGTGCCAGTCTTCCTTCTTGAGGATATTGGCCGCCCGCTTGTATCCGGCGAGCAGGTTGGCCCCGTCCTCAGTTTCCATGAAGGACTGGAGCGCCTTCACCCGGGCGAGCAGGCGGACGAGATCGTCTTCGCCGCCGAGCGCGAAGACCGCGTCGATAAGGTCGTGGCGGACCCCGGCCTCGCGCTGCTGGACCTTGAGGCGGTCGGCGAAGAAATCGAGCAGATCGCCCTGCGCCACGCCGAAACGAAGACCGTTATCCTGCAGGATGCGAATGACGCCGAGAGCCGCACGGCGAAGCGCGAAAGGATCCTTCGATCCGGTAGGCTTCTCGTCGATGGAGAAGAAGCTGCGCAGCGTATCCAGCTTGTCCGCCAGGCTCACCGCCACCGTGACAGGCGCAGTCGGCACGTCATCGCCCTGCCCGACCGGCTTGTAGTGATCGCGGATCGCGTCGGCGACGGCATCGGGCAGGCCCTCGGCGCGGGCGTAGTAGCCGCCCATCAGGCCCTGCAGTTCGGGGAACTCGCCGACCATCTCGGTGACGAGGTCGGCCTTCGCGAGACGCGCGGCCTGTTCGGCCATGTCGGGGTCGGCGCCCTTGACCACGCCTTCCTCGACCAGCCAGCGGGCCAGCTTGGCCACGCGCTCGACCTTGTCGGCGACGGTGCCCAGCTTTTCGTGGAAGGTGATGCGCTTGAGGCCTTCGGCGTGCTCGGCGAGCGTCTTCTTGCGGTCGACGTCCCAGAAGAAGCGCGCGTCGGACAGGCGGGCGGCGAGGACCTTGCGGTTGCCGTCGACAACGCGCGCGCCGCCGTCTTCCGCCTCGATATTCGCGGTGCAGATGAAGGCGTTGGCGAGATTGCCCTTATCGTCCTCGCAGACGAAATACTTCTGGTTCACGCGCGCGGTAAGCTGGATCGTCTCGGGCGGGACCTCGAGGAAATCTTCCTCGAACCGGCCGAGCAGCGGGACGGGCCATTCGGTAAGGCCGGCGTTCTCGACCACCAGACCCTCGTCCTCGACCAGCTTGAGACTTGCACCCTTCGCGGCGGCCATTGCGCCAATCCTGATTTCTTCCTCGCGAAGCCTATGGTCGACAATCACATGGGCATCAAAGAGTCTGCGCTGATAGTCGTCGGGATTACCGATTTCGATCATGCCGTTGCTGTTCAGAACAGTCGGGTTCTTGTCTTTGAAAAACTCGACCGGCAGCCCGAAATTGCGCGACTTCGGATCGGATTTCCTGATGCCATGGAAGCGATGGCCCGCAGTTTCGCGACCGCTTTTCACACCATGTACCTCGCACTCGACCACGTCGTCACCCAGTAGTGCGACGATGCCCGAGAGCGGGCGAACCCAGCGAAGGCTTTCGGTGCTCATGGAGGCAGCGCCCCAGCGCATCGACTTGGGCCAGCTGAAGTCGCGGATAATCGCGGGGATCGCTTCGGCGAGCAGGTCCCTGGTCGCCTTGCCCGGCTTTTCGATCACGGCGAAATAGGTGCTGCGGCCCTTCACGTCGCGCAGTTCCAGCTGGTCGCGGGTGACGCCGTTCTTGCGGCAGAAGCCCTCGATCGCCTGCTCGGGTGCGCCTTCGGGCGGGCCCTTGGCTTCCTCGCTCACCGCTTCGGTCGCTTGCGGAAGGCCGTGCGCGATCAGCGCGAGACGACGCGGGGTCGACCACACGGTAATGTCGCCAACCGTGACGCCGGCGGCTTCCATTTCGCGCCGGAACAGCTTTTCGAGTTCGTCGCGCGCACCCGCCTGCATGCGGGCGGGGATTTCTTCGCTGCGCAGTTCGAGGAGGAAGTCGCTCATTTCGACCACTCCGGATATTTCTCGGCCCACACGGGCGCTTCCTTTTCCATGTGCGCTTCGCAGGCCCCGCGCGCCAGATCGCGGACGCGGCCCATGTAGCTGGCGCGTTCCTGCACGCTGATCACGCCGCGCGCCTGAAGGAGGTTGAAGATGTGGCTGGCCTCCACCGCCTGCTCGTAGGCAGCGATGGGGACGTTATGCGCGAGCGCGTTCTTGCACTCGGCCTCGGCCTTGTTGAACAGGTCGAACAGCGCATCCGTTTCGGCGACCTCGAAGTTCCACTTCGACATCTGCTTCTCGTTCTCGAGGAAGACGTCGCCATAGGTGACGCCCTGCCCGTTGAAGTCGAGGTCGTAGACGTTGTCGACGCCCTGGATGTACATGGCGAGGCGTTCGAGCCCATAGGTCAGCTCGCCCGCGACCGGCTTGCAGTCGAAGCCGCCCATTTGCTGGAAATAGGTGAACTGGGTGACTTCCATCCCGTCGCACCAGACTTCCCAGCCAAGGCCCCAGGCGCCCAGTGTCGGGCTTTCCCAGTCGTCTTCCACGAAACGGATATCGTGCTTCAGCGGATCGATCCCGATCACCTCGAGGCTCTTGAGGTAGAGGTCCTGGATGTCCGGCGGGCTCGGCTTCAGGATCACCTGGTACTGGTAATAGTGCTGCAGCCGGTTCGGGTTTTCGCCGTAACGGCCGTCGGTCGGACGCCGGCAGGGCTGCACGAAAGCCGCATTCCACGGTTCGGGACCAAGCGCGCGAAGCGTGGTCGCCGTGTGAAAGGTCCCTGCCCCCATGCGCATGTCATAGGGCTGGAGGATGAGACAGCCGTGCGCGCTCCAGAAATCGTGGAGCGCGAGGATCATGTCCTGGAAGGATTTGCGCGGATTACGGTCCATGGCGCGGCGCAATGGAGGAAGCGCGAAAAAGGGTCAATGGCCGCCTGCAAAACACGCCCTGAAGACAGGTAGTCGCGACATGATGTCAGGTAGTGTTGACATTGTCAGCGAATCAGGACATATAGTCAATACAACCTGACACAAAGGAAGGTTGACCTAACCACTGGACCCAACATCCAAGCTGGAGACCTGACATGAAAAAGACCATCGTTATCCCCGCCGCCCTGTTCGCAATTCCCTCGGCTGCCATGGCCCAGGACGCACCGTCCGCGTCCGTGAACATCACCGACCTCGATCTTTCCACCAAGGCCGGCCAGGACAAGCTCGACAAGCGCATGGACCAGGCGATCCGGCGCATGTGCCGCGTCGACGGCTACGATGCCGAACTCCGCCGCCAGGAAACCGCCTGCCGCCTCGCCGCCAAGGCCGATGCCGCGCCCAAGGTTGCCTACGTCATCGACTCCGCCCGCAGCCAGCGTTTCGCCGCCATCGAACTCGATGTGCAGGGCTGAGCCCGTTTCGCCGGGGCGTCACGCGACAACGGCGCCCCGGCGGATCATCGATATACTCAACAGGGACTGACAGACATGACCGCCAAACCGCTGACGAAACGCGAAAAATCGGTTCGTCGCCACAATATTGCGACCCTGCTCGCATTGATGGCTTTCATCGCACTGGTCGTACGATCGACGGAACTGGTGACCCTGCCCGGCGCGGTGAACTTCGTGGCCATCATGACCCTCTTCGTCGCTATCATCACCATGTTCCGGACGCGCAATGCCGACGAATACGTGGCGGCCATCTGGCGGGCCGGCACCAGCACCGCGTTCATAATCACGGCCGCGGTACTCATCTTCCTGCCCTTCACCGAGGGGTTCATCGACGGACTGATGGGCTACGAGAACGGGCAGGATATCGACGCCAGCGATGCCAGCGAAATGGTGATCATCGCTTCCTTCTTCATCGCCAATGCGTGGGCCCGCCTGCGCGGCACGGCGTAGCCGGACCAGGAGACCGCATGAACAACCGCCTCAAGGTGCTTCGCGCGATGAACGACTGGAGCCAGGCCGAACTGGCCGCCCGGCTCGACGTCTCGCGCCAAGCCGTAAACGCCATCGAGACAGGCAAGCACGATCCGTCCCTGCCCCTCGCCTTTCGCATCTCGCGCCTTTTCAACCTTCCTATCGAGGAGATCTTCGATGACGGACACGAATGATATCGACATGCCCGCCGCCGGCGGTTTTCTCGCCAAGATCGGCCGCGTGCTGCTACTTGTCCTGCTGGGCATCGCTGCGATCTTCGCGCTCGGCTTCGTAGTGGGCGTGTCGGGTGCCGCCATTGAGCATGGCCACCTCAGCATGAAGGCAGCCGGACTTCTCGCCGGCGGTCTGGCCGCCTGCGCGCTGTGCGCATACCTCGTCTACCGCCTGCGCCCGGACATGCGCTTCGGCGAACCGATGTCACCCAAGACAAAGCGCGCGAACTGGGCACTGATCGCCTCTAGCGTGCTGGGCGGCGTGATCGGGCTCGTCCTTGCCCTGACCGAATTGCAGACCGGCCAAGGCGGCGTGTTCAGCAATGGACCGCTTCCGCTTGGTCCCGCCCTGTTCGTGGTCGGCGCCTATGTCCTCCTGCTGCCGCTGCTTGCCTACCACTGGTTCCGCAATGCCGACGAGTTCGAGCGGGCCGCTTCGGGTAAGGGTGCGGTCGCCGCGATCTATGCTTACGGCTTCATCGCGCCGACCTGGTGGATCCTCACCCGCGCAGGACTACTCCCGCCGCAGGACCCGATGATTGTCTACGTTATCGTCGTTTCCGTCTGGGGCCTGGTCTGGCAAATCCGCCGGGCAGACTGAGCCGGAATGCAGCAACACCGATTCGCCAAGGAACTACCAAAATGAAACTTCGCACTGCCGCCCTTGCTGCCTCATCGGCGATCGCGCTCCTGGCTCTTCCGGCCTGCGCCACCACCGAGGTCGAGCCTGCAACCGCCACGGCTGCAAAGGCCGAACCCAATGGCCCCGCCATGTGGAAAGTCGCCGACGAGGATACGACGATCTACCTGTTCGGCACCGTCCATGCCCTGCCCGACGATGTGAACTGGTTTCGCCCGGACATTGCCAGCGCGCTCGCCAGTTCCGACACGCTTGTGACCGAGATCACTGCAGGCGAGATGGAAGACCCGTCGAGCCAGATGGCCATTGCCGCCAAGGCCATGTTGCCTCAGGACCAGTCCCTGCGCGATACGCTGAGCGATGAAGACCGCGCCGTTTACGAAGCCGCGCTGGGCAAGCTCGGCCTACCGCCCGGCGCTTTCGACCGATTCGAGCCGTGGTTCGCAGGCATGACGCTGGCAGTCCTTCCGCTGATGCAGAAGGGATACGACCCCGCAAGCGGCGTGGAAAAGGTGATCGACACCGAGGCCGGACCGGACCGCACCCGCGCCGCGCTGGAGACCCTCCAGAGCCAGATCGACATCTTCGATACGCTGCCGGCGGATGCGCAGGTCGAATTCCTGATGTCGTCCGCGCGCGATCCCATGGCCATCGTCAACATGATGGACCAGATGGTCGCGGAATGGATGGAAGGCGATGCCGACGACCTGGCGAAGATCATGAACATGGGCCTGTCCGACCCGACGCTCGCCGATGCACTTCTCTTTAAGCGGAACGAACGCTGGGCCGAATGGATCGACGAGCGTCTGGACAAGCCCGGCGCGGTCTTCATCGCGGTGGGTGCCGGGCACCTCGCCGGACAGAAGAGTGTTCAGGATTACCTGTCTGCCCGCGGCATCGAGGTTAGCCGCGTCAGGTGAAAACCGGGCTATTCTTCCTGCCGTTGATGCTCCTGCTGGCAGCCTGCCGGCAGGAACAGCAACCCGTGCAGGAAACCGCCGAAACCTATCCGGCGGTCTGGGAAATCACCGATGAGGCAGGCGCGCTGGAAGGGTGGCTGTTCGGCACCGTCCACGCACTGCCCGAAGAGCTCGACTGGAAGTCGGACCTCTTCGACGGGATCGAGGAGCGGGCCGATCTCCTCGTGGTCGAAGTCTCGGGTCTCGACGACCGCACGCAGCTCGAAACCCAGTTCCAGAAACTGGCCACCGACGCGCCCTCGCTTGCACCCCTGGCGCAAAGGCTCGGACCCGCGCAACGTGCGCGCTTGGTGGGACTGCTGGAAAAGAACGGCATGGACACAGCCTCGCTCGACGGGATGGAGACCTGGGCAGCCGCCCTTGCCCTGGCGCAGCTCGGCCGCATCCATCCCCCGGAGTTCGGCGCCGACAAGGTTCTGCTCGGCGACTTCGCAAGCCGCGAGATTTTCGAGCTGGAAGGTGCAGGGCCGCAGCTGGCCATCTTCGATGGATTGCCCGAAAAAGAGCAGGTGGACCTCCTCCTTTCGGTCGTAGAGGAAGTAGGTCGCCCTAGGGCGGAACGTCCCGATCTTGCCGCCATCTGGTCGAACGGCGACCTGGAGAAACTCGAAGACATCACCGGCGAAGGCATGCTGGCCGACCCTGAGTTGCGCGAAGTCCTGCTCGTGAACCGCAACCGCACCTGGGCCGCGCAGATCGAGAACCTGCTTACGGCTGCACCAAGGCCGCTGATCGCCGTGGGTGCGGGCCACCTGCTCGGCCCCGACGGGGTGCCCGCCCTGCTCGAGGCGCGCGGATATACGGTGCGCCGGATCCAGTAAGCCTTCCCGCTTGCTTTTATGCCCGATGCCGCTATAGGCGCGCCCTTCGGCGTCATGGTCATCCCTGGAGGCGTGGCGGACCGAACTACTCAAACGCATTCGAAAGGTAAGCGACATGAGCGATGCTCTGACCCTTCCGGCCGAGGCGCGCGAACGGGCTGGCAAGGGAGCCTCCCGTCAACTGCGCCGCGAAGGCCGGGTCCCCGCCGTAATCTACGGCGGCAAGGAAGAACCCACCCTGATCCACGTCGAGGCCAAGGAACTGGTGCGCCAGCTCAACACCGGCCACTTCATGAACTCGATCGTCGAGATCGAACTGGGCGGCAAGAAGCTGAAGACCCTTCCCAAGGACGTGTCGCTTCACCCGGTCAATGACCGTCCCGAGCACGTCGACTTCCTCCGCCTGACCAAGGGCGCGAAGGTCGAAGTCAACGTTCCGGTTGTTTTCGCCAACGAAGAGAAGAGCCCCGGCCTCAAGAAGGGCGGCGTGCTGAACATCGTCCGTCACGAGCTGGACCTCATCTGCGAAGCGGACAAGATCCCGAGCGAAATCGAAATCGACGTCACCGGCAAGGATGTCGGCGATTCGATCCACATCAGCGAAGTCTCCCTGCCGGCCGGCGCCGAAAGCGCCATCACCGACCGCGACTTCACCATTGCGACGCTGGTCGCTCCCTCGGCGCTCAAGCGTAGCGAAAGCGAAGGCGAAGAAGCCGCTACTGACGACGTTCCGGCCACCGAGCAGGATGCCGGCGATGACGCAGGCGAAGAGGAAGAAGCAGCAGAAGGCGGCGAATAAGCCCCTCCTCGCGCTTTTCCAGCGAAACACGAAGCGCCGGCCTCGCAAGAGGTCGGCGTTTTCGATTCCCGCACGATGCGTTATGGCCCGTCCCGGACAGAGGAGAGACGCCATGCCTGCCATCGACCGCCGCACCTTGCTCGCCGGAGCCGCCGCAACGGGCGCACTCGCTGCCGCTGCTACCAAGGCGAAAGGCGAGACAGTCCCCAGCCCACCCGACCTGTCGGGCAAGGCCATCCTCATCACCGGCTGCTCGAGCGGTTTCGGCAGGCTCAGCGCGATCCATTTCGCCGAACTCGGCGCGAAGGTCTTCGCCACAATGCGCAACCTGCCCCGCCCGGAAGGCGCGGAGCTGGAAAAGCTGGCGGCCGAGAAGAACCTCGACCTGCACGTCCTCGAACTCGACGTGCTCGATGATGACATGGTGCGCGATGCCGTAGCCAAGGCGGAAGAAATCGCCGGCGGAGCAATGGACGTCCTCGTGAACAATGCCGGTGTCGGCATCACCGGACCCGTCGAAGTGCAGGACATGGAAGCCACCAAGCTGGCCTTCGACACCAATGTCTTCGGCTACCACCGCCTCGTGCGCGCCGTATTGCCGGGAATGCGGGCAAAGAAGAGCGGCCATATCTTCGCGATCTCCAGCCAGCTGGGCCGCGTCATGGTTCCGTTCTCGGGCCATTACTCCGCAACCAAGTTCGCGGTGGAGGCGATGTTCGAACAGCTCGCCTACGAATTGGTCCCTCACAATATCGAAGTGACCGTGATCGAGCCCGGCGGATACCCGACGAAGGTCTGGGTCAACCGCAACGTTTATTCGGGCGAACTGAAGGCACGCGCGGACGAACGTCACACCTCGGGCTATCCGCAAGTGGTTGCGCGAATGGGCGAGGAAGACGGCTCGGGCCGCAGCGCCAATCCGATGGACATCCCGCATGCCATGGCCCGTATCCTCGCCATGCCCCCCGGCACCCGCCCGGTCCGCGTGCCGGTGAGCGGTGGCAGCATCCCGCAGGCGGCCATCAACGAGGTTTGCGCGAAGACGCAGGTCGAATGGCTGGGCGGCTCGCCAGTGCTCGGTCCGCTGGTGCGCGCGGTCCACGACTGACGCGACACCTTGCCCTTGGCGACGCAGGCTTTATGGCCTGCCGCCATGCAGATCTGGACAGGCCTCGGAAATCCCGGACCGCAATATGCGATGCACCGGCACAATGTCGGCTTCATGGCATGCGATGTCATTGCCGACATGCACGGCTTCGGGCCGGTGCAGAAGAAGTTCTCCGGCTGGGTGCAGGAAGGCCGCATCGGCAGCGAGAAAGTCCTCCTGCTGAAGCCCGCTACTTTCATGAACGAGAGCGGCCGCGCCGTTGGCGAGGCGCTGCGCTTCTACAAGCTGGGTGTCGAGGACCTGACCGTCTTCCACGACGAGCTCGACCTTGCACCGTTCAAGATCAAGGTAAGGCGCGGCGGTGGCCTCGCCGGCCACAACGGCCTGCGCTCGATCAACCAGCACCTCGGCCCCGAATTCCGCCGTGTGCGCATCGGTATCGGTCATCCCGGTAGCAAGGAACGGGTGACCGGCCATGTGCTGGGCAATTACGCCAAGGCGGAAATGGACGACCTGGCCGACATGCTGGGGGCGATATCGGCAGAGGCGGAATGGCTTGCTCGCGGCGACGATGCCCGCTTCATGAGCGAGATCGCCTTGCGCCAGCAGGACCGGTGATAAGCCTCCTGGTAAATCCTGTGCCTCGTTGAGACAGTTCGAATTCAGGCATTCGCTTGGCCCTCGAAACGTGTAATGGCGAATGAACTTGGATAAATGGCTATTCACCTTTTTAGGGGCAGGTAACATGAATATGCGTCACGCTTTCGTTTCGGTCGCCGCGGGCCTTGGCCTGCTTGCAGCCACCCCGGCTGCTGCCGAACCGATCCTGCTCGATAACACCAATGTGGGCGACAGCTACACGATCGACTTCGACGGCTTCGTCGACGGCAATGTGACGGTCGATGGCCTCGGCGCGAAGCTGACGCTCACGCTCAGCTCGATTGTCGGCAACGTCTACAACTTCGCATATTCGCTGACCAACACGACCGACTCGGGCGTCACCTCGCGCGTTTCGGGCTTCGCTTTCGACACCGACCCGGCGATCGCCAGCGCTTCGAGCACTGGCACCTATGACAACGCCATCGTCGGCGGCAAGTATCCGAACCAGGTCGGCTCGGTCGACGTCTGCTTCCAGGGCGGCAATTCGAAGTCCTGCTCGGGCGGCGGCAGCGGCGGCGTTTTCAACGGCGACACCGGCACCGGCACGCTTTCGCTGAACTTCGGCAGCGCGCTCAGCAGCCTGACCCTCGACGATTTCTTCGTACGCTACCAGTCGATCACCGGCGCCGGCGACATCAGCTCGGCCACCGGTCGCCAGGTCACCACCAGCACCAGCTCGGGCAACGATGTTCCCGAACCGAACATGATGATCCTCTTCGGCCTTGCTGCCCTGATGATTTTCGCTGGCACCCGTCGCCGTCGCTCGGCGCGTCCGCTGGAAGAACCGGCTTACGCCTGATCAGATTTACCCTTCAGGGGGGCTGGGCGGCGCGCAATCACACGATTGCGCG